>NZ_AFPR01000532.1:0-2894 GCF_000219295.1 Acidiphilium sp. PM | reverse complement strand
GCTGCGCGAGCGGGCGCGGGCCGGCTAATCTTAGGGCCTGCCGAGAAATAATCGCGTCACGGTGGGTGACGGTTTGGGGCGATGGTGTAGTTCCATTCCCCGTGGAACGCGTTAGGTCTGATGTTGATGGCCTGTCGCCAGCCGGCCGGCGACATAGGGGTAGATGCTTTGCAGCGAGCCGCCGCAAGCGCCGATCGTCATCGGTACCAGCGCGACACCACCGTCTGCAGCCGAGGGAGGGAGGGCATCAAATTCTCGCGTGGGTAATAAGGTATACCCCGACTCCGCAGAAACCCGAAGGAATCGCTTGCCAAGCCGCCCGGAGCGGATTCTGCTGACGGCATGATCCGCAGCGGCTTCCTGGACAGCGAATCGCGGCAAGACCTGATCGAGTTGGCTCGGGACGGGTCGGCGGCGAACCGGCTCGCGCGCCGGGCGAATGCGCTGGTGCTGCTGGATAACGGGATGAGCTGCGAGGCGGTGGCCAAGGTGCTGCTGCTGGATGATGACACGATCCGAACCTGGTACCGGCTGTATCTGGAAGACGGGGTCGAGGGCCTGGCGAGCTTCGGCTATGAGGGCGGTGCCTGTCGGCTGAGCGATGAGCAGCAGGAGCGGCTGAAAACCTGGATCGCCGAGACCCTGCCGCGGAGCACGAATCAGGTTGGCGCCTGGATCGCCCGGGAGTTCGGCATTGAATACCAGGGCCGCTCCGGGCTGGTCGCGCTGCTGCACCGCCTCGGCATGGAGCACCGCAAGCCGAAGGCGATCTCGCGCAAGCTGGACCCCGTGAAGCAGGAAGCCTTTATCAATGCCTATGAAGACCTGCTGAACCACCTGCCGGCTCCACCTCTACCAATTCTGCCTCCGGTCCCGCCGCTATGGATCCTGCGAAATATCGGCCTCGTCGCCAGACGTCACGCTGGCTGGGCTGCGGCTGCGCAAAGGCGCCCGGTTTGTCTATGAGTACGACCTGAACATCCCCTGGCGGCACGAGATCAGGATTGAGGATCACCTGTCTGGAGAACCGGGCAAGGCTTATCCGCGTTGCACTGGCGGCGACGGCACCTGCCCACCGGAGGACTGCGGCGGCCCGGGAGGCTATCTTGCTGGCCAGGATGAAGCTTCAGGCGTGACGCGGATCAGGGAGCCGCCTTACGCAGTTCCAGAGCCCCGAAAAGCGTCAATATGACGCCAGCGATACGGTCGATCCAAAGGCGAATTCGAGGGCCGATTGCCCCGCGCATAAGCAGCACAACAGCCGTGACCCCGACCCACCAGAGCAGTGAGCCGGCAAAGACGCCGCCGACCGTAGCGAGGGCGGCCGGAAGCGTGAAGCCGGTATGCGGAGCCAGGACAGTGAAGATCGCGGCGAACATGATGATGGTTGGCGGGTTCGTGAGCGTCAGCAGGACCGAACTGCCAAAAACGCTCGGCCAGGCGCTAAGGGGTTTGGCGTCAGCCGGTGCCGTGCCATCTGCTGCAACGTGACTACGGAAAGTCTTGATCCCGAGATAGATGAGGAACAGCCCGGCAACAGCGTGAAGTACCCGTTCATGGGTGAGCATGAAGGACGAAACGCCGCTCAGACCCAAGGCCGCAACCAGTGCATAGCACGCGTCGCCGAAGGCAATTCCTCCCCCTGTTGCAAGCCCATGCTTCCATCCCCGCACCAACGTGCGACGCATGCAAAGAAGCGCCATGGGACCGACTGGAGCGGCAACAGCGAGGCCGCACCCCATCGCTTTCAGAAAAAGATCACCATGCGAAATCATAGGGGGCTCCCAGATCGGGTTTTCCAAGGGTTGGGGCAGTGCGTCAGGTTGTCCCCATTCCTCATTTGAACGAGGACAGCATTTCCCGGCGCAGGATGGCATTGATACGGGATTGGTAGCCCTTTCCCTGGGCCTTGAGCCAGGCCAGCACGTCGGAATCGAGGCGCACGGTGGTTGAGGTCTTGGTCGGCTTGTAGAACCGGCCGCGCACCGCGTTTTTCCAAAAATCTTCGGTCAGTGGAGGAATATCGCTGTAGTCGATCTCACTGTTTGGGCGTGCGGTCAAGGCCACAAGCTCTGCTTTCTGCTTCTCCGTCAGGGGAGGCAGGCGGCTGAGGTCAACATCATGCCGAACGAGTTTCTTGCTCATAGCGCTGCCTTTCCTTTCGGTCGGCCTTTCGGGCCGAGATGATGCGAATGATCTCGACAGGCTGTCCCTCGCTGTCGTCTTCGTAGACGGTATGGGCAACCAGCAAGAGGCAGTAGCCATCGACCAAGCCGATCGTTTGCCATCGCTGCTCGCCGTCCTCAGTGCGATCTTGCACGGTGAGCGCCAAAGGATCGGCGAAGGCCCGGATAGCCGTCTCGAAGCACACGCGGTGCTTGCGCAGATTGCTGGCCGCTTTGGCTGGGTCCCACTCGAACCGCGGTTTCATACAAAAATGTTACTACAAGAACGTATCCGGTGCAATGCTTGCCTTGGTTGCGGACAGGGGGCAAGGAGCCACCCGCAACCTGCCGCAGGGCCGCGAGCTGCTGTTCCTCGCCGGCACCCGGCCGATCGTTGCCGACAAGCTGCGCTATGACGCCGATCGCGAGTTCAGGGGGGATGTTTGACCAGACGCAATAGCGGGGTCGGGTCAGGGCGCTTCTTCGTCGGGCGGCTCACCGGAGAGGTCGTCAAAAAATGCCTTATCAGCCTTGAGCCCGGTCGGCGGGGGCATCGGGTGATGCTGATGCCACTCCCTAAGCCGTTCGACCAGCGGCAGGGCCTCTGGAGGATTTTGGGGCGGTTCTGCGGCCAATTCCCGGAACTGGGCCGCCATCTCGTCGGCCGTGATCTCACCGCGCTGGCAAGCTTCGGAAAGGACTTCAATCGCCTGCCCCTGGGCGGACCCA
>NZ_AFPR01000533.1:0-1853 GCF_000219295.1 Acidiphilium sp. PM | reverse complement strand
TGATCAGGATGTCGGCCTGGCCGAACGCGCCGATCACCCGGCGCGCCGCCTCATCGCAGGCCGCGCGGTCGGTGACGTCGCAGGCCACGCCGAGATGCCCGGCGCCGAGCGACGCCGCCGCCTCGTCGGAAGCCTCCTGATCGAGATCGAGAATGGCGACCCGCGCGCCATGTTCGGCGAACAGCCGTGCGGTCGCGAGGCCGATCCCCTTCTTGCTCGCGCCACCAGATATGACTGCGGTCTTGCCCTTGAGCAGCATGCGTTTCCTCCGTGTATCCGGAACGGAGAAAAGCGCCTGACGAATGAAATTTCAAAAGGATAATTTGCATGAATTGGTGAATCTGGTTCATCTGTTTTTCGCCATGCTGAACACCATTCCGCTGTCCATGCTGCGCGCCTTCGAGGCCGCCGGGCGAACCGGCTCCTTCCGCGCCGCCGCCGCCGAACTCAACCTGACGCCGAGCGCGGTGAGCCACGCGATCCGCAAGCTCGAAGACCTGCTCGGCGTCCGGCTGTTCCTGCGCCAGGCCAGGACGATCGAGATGACCACCGAGGGACAGACGCTGATGCGCCATGTCGCGGAGGCGTTCGACACGCTGCGGCGGGGCATGCAGGCCGTCTCCACCCGCGCGCCGCGCTTGTTGCGCCTGCATGTCGCGCCGAGCTTCGCGACCCAGTGGCTCGCGCCGCGGCTGCAACGCTTTCTCGCGGCGAACCCGCAGGTCGAGGTGCGCATCGCCGCGAGCACCGACTATGCCCGCTTCAGCGACGGCGCCTTCGACGCCGACATCGTCTACGCGGCGGCGCCGACCGCGCGGGTCATGCCCGGCATGGTGCGGATTTCCCTCGGCGAGGAAACCGTGACACCGCTCTGCGCGCCCGCGCTTGCGGCGCGGATCACGAGCCCGGCCGATCTGGTGCAGGAAACCCTGATCCACAGCGACAACAAGATGCTGCGCTGGCCCGACTGGTTCGCCGCCAACGGGCTGAGCACGCCGGCGCCGCACGGCCTGCGCTTCGACCGCAGCTTCCTCGCCATCAGCATGGCGGCCGACGGACTCGGCGTCGCCCTCGAATCAACCAGGCTGGCCGAACGCGAGATCGCCGGCGGCCGGCTGGTGGCCCCGCTGCGGGGACGCTCGGTCGACCTGCATTATCTCGCGCATTTCCTCGTCTATCCGCAGCCCAGCCAGGCCAATCCGCTGATCTCGCGATTTTCCGCCTGGCTGCAGCAGGAACTCGCCGCATCGCCTCACTCGAAGATGTAGCCGAGCCCCGGCCGCGTCCTGATGTGCCGGTCCGCGAACGTCCCGAGTTTCTGGCGGATGTTGCGGATATAGATGCGAATGTAGGTGCGGTCGAAGTCATGCACCCCGCCCCAGCCGGCACGCAGGATGTCGTCATGCGTCACCAGCTTGCCGCGATGCCGCGCCAGCGCCGCCAGGATCCGGAATTCGGTCTTGGTGAAATGGATCTCGGCGCCGTCGAGGCTGACGCTGCGGGCCGCCTCGTCGATCCGCAGCCCGTCGATCTCGATCGCCTCGGTCGGCACCCCCTGCCCGGTCGCGATCAGGCGGAAGGCGTTGCGGATGCGCGCGAGCAGCTCGCCGAGGCCGAAGGGTTTCTCGACATAGTCGTTCGCTCCGGCATCGAACGCCGCGATCTTCTGCGCCTCCTGGTCCCGCGCCGAAAGCACGATCACCGGCACATCCGAGAATTCCCGCAGCTTCACGATCACGTCCTGGCCGTCGAGATCGGGCAGCCCGAGATCGAGCAGGATCACGTCCGGCACCATCGTCGCCGCCAGCCGCAACGCCTCCGCCCCCCGCTCCGCCCGCAGCACGACATACCCC
>NZ_AFPR01000534.1:0-2077 GCF_000219295.1 Acidiphilium sp. PM | reverse complement strand
AAGCGTCGGATAGGCTGCCGGTCTGGCAAAACTGTAGAGACGCCGGTCTTTCAGATCGGGAATTCTCGGCGCGAACACATATCCGAGCAGGGCGCACAGGGCAAAGACATGATCCGACACCCCGCCGCCATCGGTATGGTGCCGGTGCTGACGTGGGGGCGCATCACCGTGATGATCGAGCAGGCCGTCGAGGACATGCACGGCCTCGCTGGCGGTTGCGGCGATCACCCTGGTATGGAACGGCGCGTAGCGATCGGAGAGATGGGTGTAGAATTTCAGACCCGGTTCGGGGCCGTAGTGCGCATTGATCCGGCTCGCATCACGGCCAGAACCGCCGGCGCGGAAAAACTGCCCGTCCGAGGATGAGGCGGTTCCCGCCCCGAAGAGAGCGGCGAGCGGCTCGCGATTTTGGTGCTCGACGAGGCGGCGCAGCGCCAGGGCGTAGGTCTCGTCGCGGATGTGCCAGTCAGCGGTCCAGGCGAGCTGGCCCAGACTGGCGATGCTGCAGGCTTCGGCCATCCGGGTCAGTCCGAGGTTGAGGCCATCGGCCAGCAGCCCCGCCATCAGCACCCGGGGATCAGCGGCGGTTTCGCCGGTGCGCAGATGGGTGAAGCAGTCCGGGAAGCCGGTCCAGCCGGCCACTTCCGTCAGCAGGTCGGTGATCCGGATGCGGGGCAGCGTGGCATAGAGCTTCGCTGCCAGCGCTTCGGCCTCGGGCGGAGTTGATTTTTCGATCGGCGTGATTCTCAGCACGCCCTTCTCGATCGTCACATCGGGAAGCAGCCCACCCTGGGCACGGGCGTCGACCTCGGCCAGCCGCGCATCCAGCCAGGTCCGCCTGGTCGCGATGAAGCGCTCGAAGTCGGTCTCGACGGCGACCGGAATGCCGGACTCTTTCTGCAGGACCTGAAATGTTTCCCTGGAGATCAGCCGCTCCTCGAAGGCCCGATATTGCCGGCTGCCGGCAACCCAGACATCGCCGGCAGCAAGGCGCTGGCGCAATTCCGCCAGGACGCAGAGTTCGTAGTAACGCCGGTCGATGCCGTGTGCCGTGAGGACATGACGCGCCCAGCGCGGCCGGACAAAGGCGGTCGGCGCTGATTTCGGCAGCGTCGAGGTTCCAGCGCGGTTCATGGCGCGCAGCATGGCGATCGCGCGCATCAACGACGCCGCGGCGGGAACACCCTGAAATTCGAAAGTGGCCAGGAACGCCGGCGCCCAGCGCCGAATGCCGGCATAATGTTCGCTCAGCACCTCGTAGGGATCGAAATCTTCCGATCGAACCAGAGTTTCCGCTTCCATAACGGTCGAGCAGAACCGGTCCCAGGGTATCACCGTGTCGATCGCCGCGAAGGGATCGCCCTGGCCGGCGCGCGCGGCCATCAGGGCGGCGCCGATCCTCGCATAAAGCCGGACCTTCTCGTTGATCGCCCGGCCTTCGGCCTGGAACGCCCGGGCATGTCGGCCTTCCGCCTTGCGGAACATCGCGCCGATCAGCCGCTCGAACAGAGTGATCGCCTGATCCGTCAGGCGGGCCGACAGGTCGAGATCGATCGCGGTAAGCACGGCATGCCGGCGCCGGCGCTCGTAGCCGGCAACATGCTGCACCGTGGTCCGGCCGGCCTCGCGAACGAGCTGGGCGAGCCGGGCCTGATTGATCCGGTGACCGCGCGCCGGATCGATGCCGATTGCCCGGATGTGCTCCAGCCGCTCGATCACCCCGAGCATGGATGCAGGCTTTGCCGACTCCGGGATCTGGCGAAGCCAGGCCAGCCAGCTCTGGCTGGTGTCCAGACGCCGCTCCGTCAACGCATCCAGCCGATGCCGCTGATCGGCGGACAGACCCTCGGTCAGCCGACGCTCGATTTCCCGGCGCGCGCGGTATCGAACCTCGATGCAGAGCCGCTCGAGCCGCATCGGGGGAGGTAGAAGGATCCCGCGACCGCGGCACTCTTCCAGCACCAACGCCGCCAGGTCGACCAGCCGATCGGTTTCCAGTGCATGCGCCAGCAGCCAGTCGGCAAGGTCTGCCGCCACGCGTGGCCCCCATGGCCGCAACCCGAGGCGATCCTGCAAA
>NZ_AFPR01000535.1:0-7378 GCF_000219295.1 Acidiphilium sp. PM | reverse complement strand
CCTTCAGCGTTTCCTGCGGCGCGGCGCGCCAGGGATCGGGGTCCGGCGCGGGCGCGATGTTGCCGGCCGGGATCGGGAAGGCCTCCATCTCAGGCGCCCAGCAGGCTCTGGCCGCAGACGCGGACGATGTTGCCGTTGACCCCGGCGCTGCGCGGCTCGGCGAGCCAGAGGATGGTCTCGGCGACATCTTCCGGCAGGCCGCCCTGCCCCATCGCGTTCATCCGCCGTCCGGCCTCGCGGATGGCGAAGGGGATGGCGGCGGTCATCCGGGTCTCGATGAAGCCGGGGGCGACGGCGTTGATCGTGGCCCCGCGCGCGGCAAGGCGCGGGGCGAGCGCATCGACCATGCCGATCACGCCGGCCTTGGTCGCGGCATAGTTGGTCTGGCCGACATTGCCGGCGATCCCGGCGATCGAGGAGACGCCGACGATGCGGCCGTTGGGCCCGAGCGCGCCGGCGCCGAGCAGGGCTTCGGTGATGCGCAGCGGGGCCAGCAGGTTGACCTGCATCGTCTGGTCCCATTCGGCGCGGCTCATGCGGGCGATGGTGCGGTCGCGGGTGATGCCGGCATTGTGGACGACGACGTCGTAGCCGCCGTGGGTCGCGGCGTCCTCGAGGATCGCGGCATCCGAAGCGGGATCGGTGATGTCGAGGGCGAGGCGGCTGCCGCCGAGGCGCTGGGCGAGGGACAGCAGGTCGGCCCCGGCCTGGGGCACGTCGAGGGCGACGACCTTCGCCCCTTCGCGGGCGAAGGCTTCGGCGATGGCGGCACCGATGCCGCGGGCGGCGCCGGTGACGAGAACGCGGCGGCCCCGATGGGCGCGCGGCGCGGATTCGGGCAGGTCCACGACCGGCGCCGCGACGTGGACGACCTGTCCCGAGACATAGGCGCTGCGGCGGGAGAGGAAGAAGCGGAGCGTGCTGTCGAGCGCGGCGGCATCGGCATCGGCGGCGAAGCGGACGAGCTGCACCGCGATGTTGCGCCGCGCCTCCTTGCCGAGCGAGCGGGTGAAGCCTTCGAGGGCGCGCTGGGCAATCCTTGCATCGGCGTCGGCGCAGGTTTCCGGCGGCGCGCCGAGGACGACGATGCGGCCGTCCGGCGCGATCTCGCGGATCACGCGGTGAAAGAAGGTGTAGAGCGCGTCGAGCCCGGCCGGATCGGCGATGCCGGTCGCATCGAACACCGCCGAACCGGCGCGCCCGCTCTGCCCCGGCAGGAAGCGCGCCGCCATGACGCCGTGGTGGGCGGCGAGACCCGGCCAGTCGGCGGCATCGCCCTCGAACAGCATCGCGGCCGGCGTGCCGGCGAGGGTCGCGACCACGGCCGCGGCGAGACGGCCGCCGGGGGCGGCGCCGGCGAGGACCGGGCCGATCACCGCGGGCTGCCCCTCGGCGTGGCGCAACAGCGGACGGGGCTGCGGCAGCCCCAGCCGGCCGGTGAGGAAGCGGCCGACCGGCCGGTTGGCGAAGGCGAGGTAGCGGTCAGCCATCATTCGGCCGCCGTCGGTGCGCGCGACGACCGCGCCTTCGCGCCGCCCCTCCCGATCCGGGCGATGCCGGGCGCCTCGCCGCCATCGCGCTCGGCCCAGTAGGCGGCGCGGGTCTGCAGGGCTTCCGCCATGCCGAAATCCTGCGGGAAATCATCGACCGCGATGACCTTCGCCGCATTATCGGCGAAGGTGCGGATCAGTTCGGCCTCCTCCGCGTCGATCAGGCCCTTCTGCCGCGCCTCGCCGGCCCAGTCGACGAGCAGCGGCAGGGCTTGCGGCAGGCGGCCGATGGTGCCGGCGCGGATCGAGTCCTTCAGGCGGCGCTCGATCGCCTCGATGCGCGGATAGGCCATCGCGGCGGGTTCGAGGGCGCCGAGCAGCGGCTCGATGTCCGGGCGCGGCTGCCACGCACCTTCGAAAAGACGCGCGCGGGTCGGCCCCATCTCGCGCAGGAGCGCGGAGATCTCGGCATGCAAGCGGTCGGAGGGTGCCGCGGCCGGCACGCCGAAGGGGAAACACAGCAGGCGGAGCGCAATTCCGACCGGGCGGATCGGGTAGTTCGCGTAGAGCTCGCGCAGGGCGGTGTGGGCGCGGTGCAAGGCGTCCTGCGCGGCCCAGTGGACCAGCGGCAGGTCGGCGCCGGGGCGGCCGTCATCCTCGTAGCGCTTGAGCACGGCGGAGAGGATGTAGAGCTGGCTCAGCACGTCGCCGAGGCGGGCGGTGACGCTTTCCTTGCGCTTGAGCGCGCCGCCGAGGGTTGCCATCGCGATGTCCGACGACAGGGCGAGGACGACGGAGAGACGGTCGGCCGCGCGGTAGTAGCGGGCGAGTTCGGGCGCCGCACCTTTCGGTGCGCGGCGGCGGACGCCGAGACCGGCGAGGCCGGCGCGCAGCGCGTTGCTGGCGACGAAGCCCATGTAGCCGAAGAAGGCGCGGTCGAAGTCGCGCAGCGCCTTGCGGCCGTCGCTCTCGGCGCCGGCGTGCATCAGCCTGAGGATGTAGGGATGGCAGCGGATCGCGCCCTGGCCGAAGATGATCAGGCTGCGGGTCATGATGTTCGCGCCCTCGACCGTGATCGCGATCGGGATCTGCTGCCAGGCGCGGGCGAGGAAGTTGCCGGGGCCCATGCAGATGGCCTTGCCGCCGGCGATGTCCATCGCATCGGCCACCACCATGCGGCCGCGTTCGGTCATGTGGTATTTGGCGATGGCGGAGATGACCGAGGGCTTCTCGCCGATATCGATGGCGACGGCGGAGAGCTTGCGGGTGGCGTCCATGGCGTAGAGGTGGCCGCCCATACGGCCCATCGGCTCCTCGATCGCCTCGAACCGGCCGACCGGCATGTTGAACTGGCGGCGGATGGCGGCATAGGCGCTGGTGCCGTTGGTGGCGATCTTGGCCGCGCCGGTGGCCGAGGAGGGCAGCGAGATGGCGCGGCCGGCGGCGAGGCATTCCATCAGCATGCGCCAGCCCTTGCCGACCTGGGCATGGCCGCCGATGACCATGTCGACCGGGACGAACATTTCGTGCGCGCGGATCGGGCCGTTCTGGAAGACGGCGTTGAGCGGCCAGTGGCGACGGCCGATCTCGAGGCCGGGATGCGCGCGCGGGATCAGCGCGCAGGTGATGCCGGGCTCGGGATTGTCGCCGAGCAGGCCTTCGGGATCGCGGACGCGGAAGGCGAGGCCGACCACGGTCGCGACCGGGGCGAGGGTGATGTAGCGCTTGTCGCAGGAGACCAGGAAGCCGAGGGTCTCGCGGCCTTCCCACATGCGGCGGACGACGATGCCCGTGTCGGTGATCGAGGCGGCGTCGGAGCCGGCATAGGGGTTGGTGAGGGCGAAGCAGGGCACGTCCTCGCCGCGGGCGAGGCGCGGGAGATAGTGGTTCTTCTGCTCCTCGGTGCCGTAATGGAGGAGAAGTTCGGCCGGGCCGAGGGAGTTCGGCACCATGACCGAGACCGCCGCGGCCGAGCAGCGGGTGGCGAGCTTGGTGACCACCGCGGAATGCGCGAGTGCCGAGAAGCCCTTGCCGCCATACGATCGGGGGATGATCATGCCGAGGAAGCCGGCTTCCTTGGCATAGTCCCAGGCGGCGGGCGGCATGTCCTGCCAGATCTGGGTGCTGTCCCAGTCATTGGCGAGGTCGCAGAGGCGCTCGGTCTCGTTGTCGAGGAAGGATTGCTCCTCGGGGCTGAGCACCGGCTTCGGGGTGGCGAGCAGCTTCGACCAGTCGGGGCGGCCGGCGAAGAGCTCGGCGTCCCACCAGACGGAGCCGGCCTCGATGGCGCTGCGCTCGGTCTCGCTCATCTTCGGCATGATGCGGCGGAAGACGGGCAGCAGGCGGCGGCTGAGCAGGCGCTCGCGGGTGCCGGTCGCCGACAGCAGGGCCGCCGGCGCGCCGATGACGACCAGCAGGATGACGCTCGCGATCCAGCCGGCGGCGCCGGTCAGCCAGCCGATGACCAGCCAGGCCACGAGGCCGGCAAGAAACAGCCGCGCGGGGCGGCGCGCGGCAATGAGGGCGCCGGCGCCGGCGATGCCGGCGAGCCACCAGAGGGCAGTGATCAAGTCCATGTCGTCAATCTCCCTTTCCGGGCCGCCGTCGCTCAGGCGGCGGCGATCGCGCCGGTCGAGCGGTCGGTGAAGGCGTCGTAGTGAATGTCGGCCGCCGCGATGCCCGCCGCGCGCAGCACCGGCAGTGCGGCGTCAATCATCACGGGCGGACCGCAGAGATAGGCCTGATGGCCGGCGAGTGCCACGCCGAGCGCGGCGAGATGCTCGTGCACGAAACCCCGCGCGCCAGACCAGTCAGAGCCCGCCGGCTCGGCCGAGAGGACCGGCACGAAGGTGAAACGGGAAATCCAGCTGCGGGTGAGAAGCGAAATCTCGTCGAGCGCGTAGAGATCGGCCCTGGTGCGGACACCGAATATCAGGATCGCGTCGCGCGGCACGCGGTCGGCCCGCGCCTGTTCGAGCACCGCCTTGACCGGACCGAGCCCCGATCCGCCGGCGATGGCGACGATGGGGGCGGTGCCGGGGCGGAGCCAGAAATCGCCGAACGGGCCGCGCAGGTCGAGCGTGTCGCCGGGGCGTGCCGCCTCGAACAGCCAGGAGGTGAAGGCGCCGCCGGGGACGTGGCGGATGAAGAAGCGGGCGGTGGTCGCCGCCGGGCCGGAGGGCGGGTCGATGAAGGAGAACTGCCGCATCTCGTCGCCGGGCCGTGCCAGCTCGGCATACTGGCCGGCGGTGTAGGCGAGCGGGGCATCGAGCGTCACCGACAGGCGCATGATGTCCGACGTCATGCGGTCGAGTGCTGCGATGCTGGCGCGGGCGGCGATCACGTCATGCCGGGGGCCGCCGAGGGAAAGCCGGTCGTTCTCGAGAACGACCGGGCCCTTCGGCACCGACTGGCAGGCGAGGATGACGCCGGCGCGCATCTCCTCGTCGGTCAGGAGGTAGGATTTGTCGGTGAGTTCGCGCACCTCGCCCTCGACCAGCCTGGTCTTGCAGGTGCCGCAGGAGCCCACACGGCAGCTGTGCGGATAGGCGATGCCCTGGTCGAGCGCGGCCTGCAGGATGGTCTGCTTCGGCGGCACGTCGAAGCTGAGATCCGCGGGCAGGACGCGGACGCTCGCCGCGCCCTGCCTGCCGCCGAAGAGACGGTCGAGCAGCCCCATCGGTTACTCCGCCGCGGCCAGGGTGGCGAGATGCGCGCGCGAGGCGGCAAACTCGGGCACGCCGCTGCGGGCATTCGCCGCCTCGATCAGCGGGAATTCGGCGGGGATCGCGTAGCGGCGGTCCCAGTCGAGCACCAGCGGGTGGACGATGCGCCGGAACACCGAGGGCGCCAGCGCGAGATAGATCATCGTCAGGTAGCCGAACGGCATCATCGGCGCGTCCGGATAGGAGCGGAGTTCCCAATAGGGCTTGTCGCCCATGGCGTGGTGATGCGAGTGGCGGGTGAGGTTGAACAGCAGCCAGGACGAGACGCGGTGGTTGCAGTTCCACGAATGCCGCGGTTCGATCGGCGCGCCCGGCACGCGGACGATGCCGTAATGCTCGATGTAGTTGACCGCCTCGAGATAGCTTTTGCCGAACAGCGATGTCGCGAAGAAGACGGCGACGCCGACCCAGCCGGCGAAGAGGAGGAAAAGCCCGGCATAGGCGAGGGTCATCAGCCAGCCGGTGAACATGCGGTTGCGCGGGCTCCAGACCGGTCGGCCGAGGCGCTTCAGCCGCGCCGCCTCGATGTGCCAGGCGCCGGCGATCTGCCCGAGGGTGGAGCGGACGATGAAGTGATAGACGGATTCGCCGCGATAGGCGGTGGCCGGGTCCTTCGGCGTGCCGAGATTGGCGTGGTGTCCGTAGACATGCTCGATCGAGAAGCTCGCATCCGAGGTGAGCGCCAGCAGCCAGCGGCCGACCAGCATGGCCGGCCGGCTCCATGTGCGGTGCGTGAGTTCGTGGCCGACCACGGTGCCGAATCCCGCCCAGATCGTGCCGAGCGCATAGGCGCCGACGACGAGCTCGATCAGGGTGACATGCGCGCGGGCGGCGAGCAGATCGACGCCGGTCAGCGCCGCATAGGCGTGGCCGAGCCCCAGCGTGTCGCCGCGGACGCCGAGATAGCCGCCAAGGAACCAGGCGTAGAAGACGAGGTAGACCACCATCAGCGGCAGGACGAGATAGAGCTGGAGGTTCATCTGCGTCGGGTTGCGATAGACCGGATCGGAAAGTTCCATGCCGCCGACGAGGTCGAGACCGACGAAGACGGCGGTGATGATCGCCGCGGCAATGAAATAATGCCACCCGCCCAGAGTCATCAGGGCGGTGAAGACGACGGCGATGGCGGTGATCGAAAGCGATCTTGCTGTGGCTTGCATGGGCTGGACGCTCCTGTTTATGTTTTGGAGAGCACGTTGACGTAAACGATAGTTTTGCCCTGATGCAAGTTATTTTTTGGATAGTTTAGGCGAATTAATCCTGTTTTTGGGATTTTGATCAATTTATGAGGACTGCCCCGAGCGCTGCGGGAGCAGTGCCGGTCGCGGCACATTTGCGGGCCGGCACGCTGCCGACGACGCGGAGGATCACCTGCAAATCGCCGCAGCCAGCCGCGCTCGGCAGAGGCATGCGCCGGCGCGGAGAGATCTAGAGGCCGGGCTTCAGGAATGGCGCCGGCATGACGAAGCCGGACGGGGCGGCGACGCTGACGGCGCCGCCCCTCACACGGTCTTACAGCTTGCTTGTCAAACCGGACAGAAGGCCGGTCACGGGCGCAAGCGGGCTCGTGCTGCCCGTGGTTCCCGTGGCGCTGGAGAGCGTGCCCGTCACCGTCGATACCGCGCCGGTCACCGGTGCCAACAGGGTGGTGGTCGTGCCGGTCGTCGAACCGCCGGTGGGCAGGGTGCTGGTGGCCGTGGCGAGCGTGCCGGTGATCGGCGCGAGCGCGCCGGTGGCGCCGGTGGTCGAGCCGCCGACCGGCAGGGCGCTGGTCGCCGTGTTGATCACCTGGCCGACCACGCCGGTCACCGTGCCAAGGCCGGAGCCGGTCAAGCCGCCCAGAGGCGAGGTCGAGGGCAGCGAGCCGACCGCCGTGCCGGTGGCGCCGGTCAGCGTCGCCGCACCGGTGCCGAGCGCGCCCGATACCGAGCCCGTCAGGTTCGTCAGCGTCTGGCCAAGCGACGTGCCGCCCGGCGTGCTCGTGCCGCCGATCGCGTTGCTCGCCGTCACCAGCGCGCCGTTCACCGCCCCGCCCAGCACAGGCACGTTGCCGGCGCCTTGGCCAGCGTGTCCACCCCGCCGCCGGCGGCGCCGCCCAGGCTCTGGTTCGCCGTCGCCAGCAGCGTCGAGGCCACCGGCAGCGTCGCCGTGTTGAGCGAGCCC
>NZ_AFPR01000536.1:0-10873 GCF_000219295.1 Acidiphilium sp. PM | reverse complement strand
CGAGCGCTGCGGCATCCCGCCGACCTTTCCGCACCTCCTCGGCTTCCCGCTGCACATGGCGCTGCTGCTGCGCCCCGGTTTTCCCTTCCCGGTCATCGGCCTCGTGCATCTGGAAAACACCATCCGCCAGCACGTCCGCCTCGAGTCCGCAGACGCGCTGGAGATCGAGGCCCGCTTCGCCGGCTGGCTCGCCCATGACAAGGGGCAGGCCCTCGCGATCGACACCCGCGCGCTCCGTGCCGGCAGCCTCGTCTGGGAGAGCCGCAGCGTCTATCTCCGCCTCGGCGCGCGCGACATCCGGGGCCGCCCGCACCAGCCGGTGGCGACGCCGGATGCCCCGCTCTCCACGATGCTGCGGCTCGACCTGCCGGCCTCCCTCGGCCGGCGCTACGCCAAGGTCTCGGGCGATGCCAACCCGATCCACACCTCGGCGGCGGCGGCGCGGCTGTTCGGCTTTCCCCGGCCGATCGCCCACGGCATGTGGAGCAAGGCCCGCGCCATCGCCGCCCTGCTGCCAAATGCCCCGGTCGAGACCCTCACCGCCGCGATCGCCTTCAAAACTCCCGCCTTCCTGCCCGGCGGCGCCTGCCTGATGGCCGGCCCGCCCGGCGGCACCCGCCTGATCGAACTGCGCGACCGGCGCGAGACGAAGCCGCATCTGCGCGGCACGCTCGCCTTCCGCGCCGCCGCCTGATGGAGACATCGATGCTCACCGCCCCCTCGCTCCGCCGCGTCGCGATCATCGGCGGCACGCGCATTCCCTTCGCCCGCGCCAACACCGCCTATGCCGAGGCCTCCAACCAGGACATGCTGACCGCCGCCCTGCAGGGCCTGGTCGACCGCTACCGCCTCGGCGGCGAACGGCTCGGCGAGGTCGTCGCCGGCGCCGTGCTCAAGCACAGCCGCGACTTCAACCTCACCCGCGAGGCGGTGCTCTCCACCACGCTCGGCCACGACACCCCAGCCTATGACATCCAGCAGGCCTGCGGCACCGGGCTCGAAGCGGCCCTGCTGGTCGCCAGCAAGATCGCCCTCGGCCAGATCGACGCCGGCATCGCCGGCGGGGTCGACACCACGTCCGACGCGCCGATCGCGCTCAACGAAAAGCTGCGCAAGCTGCTGCTCAAGGCCAATCGCGGCCGCACCACCGCCGAGAAGGTGAAAACCCTCGCCGGCATCCGCCCGTCCATGCTGCTCCGCCCGGCGCTGCCGCGCAACGCGGAGCCGCGCACCGGCCTGTCGATGGGCGAGCATTGCGAGCAGATGGCGAAACGCTGGCGCATCCCCCGCTCCGCCCAGGACGAGCTCACCGTCGCCAGTCATCGCAACCTCGCCGCCGCCTACGGGCGCGGCTTCTTCAACGACCTCATCGTGCCGTTTCGCGGCCTGACGAAGGACGGCAATCTCCGCCCCGACATCGACCCGGCGAAGCTCGCGGCGATGCCGCCGGTGTTCGACCGCAAGGGCGGCACCATGACCGCCGCCAACTCCACCCCGCTGACCGACGGCGCCGCCGTCGTCCTGCTCGCCTCCGAGGAGTGGGCGCGCGCGCGGAACCTGCCGATCCTCGCCTATCTGCGCGCCGGCGAGGCGGCGGCCGTCGATTTCGTCGATGGCGAGGAAGGCCTGCTGATGGCGCCCGCCTATGCCGTGCCGCGCCTGCTCGGCAAGCTCGGCCTCGCCCTGCAGGATTTCGATTTCTACGAAATCCACGAGGCTTTCGCCGCCCAGGTGCTCTCGACCCTGGCCGCCTGGGAAAGCCCCGATTACGCGCGCGACCGCCTCGGGCTCGACGCCCCGCCCGGCGCCATCGACCGCGCGCGGCTCAACGTCAACGGCAGCTCGCTCGCCACCGGCCATCCCTTCGCCGCGACCGGCGGGCGGATTCTGGCGACGCTGGCGAAGATGCTGGCCGAAAAGGGCGCCGGACGCGGCCTGATCTCGATATGTGCCGCGGGCGGGCAGGGTGTCGTCGCAGTGGTGGAGCGCTGAGGGAAAGTGATATGACCGATACGATGCAGGACAATGTCCAAACCGACGGAATCTGGTTCGCCTCCTACCGCGAAGGGGTGCCGCACGACATTGGCGACGAGCTCGCGCGCACGCCGTCGCTCAACCACATGCTCGAAACCTGGGCGCGGACCTATGCCACGCGCGAGGCCTTCGTCAGCATCGGCACGCCGATGACCTACGCCGAAACCCACGCCCGCGCCCGCGCCTTCGCCGGCTTCCTGCAGGCGCGCGGAATCGCGAAGGGCGACCGCGTCGCGATCATGATGCCGAATTCCCTGCAATACCCGATCGCGGTGTTCGGCACGCTGCTCGCCGGTGGCACGGTGGTCAACGTCAACCCGCTCTACACGGCGCGGGAACTGAACCACCAGCTGCGCGACAGCGGCGCGAAACTCCTCGTCGTGTTCGAGAACTTCGCCCGCACCGCCGAACAGGGCCTCGCCGGCACGGCGGTCGAGACGGTGGTGCTCACCGGCATCGGCGACCTGCTCGGCGGCCTCAAGGGCCCGGCGCTGAACTTCGTCCTCCGCCACGTCCAGAAGGCGGTGCCGAAGCATGGGCTGCGCGCGCGGCGCTTCCGTGCCGCCCTGGCGGAGGGCCGCCGCGCCGGCCTGCGCCCGGTCGAGCTCGGCCACGAGGACATCGCCTTCCTGCAATACACGGGCGGGACCACCGGCGTCGCCAAGGGGGCGATGCTCACCCATCGCAACATCATCGCCAACGTGCTGCAGGCCTTCGCCTGGAATGGCGACCAGTTCCACGGCGAGGGCGTGAACAATCTCACGCTGCTGCCGCTCTATCACATCTTCTCACTCACCGTTAACCTGTTCATGTTCATGGCGCTGGGCGGGCGCAACGTGCTGATCGCCAATCCGCGCGACACCAAGCGGGTGATGGGCATCATCCGCAACGAGAAGTTCGAGGGCATGGCCGGCATCAACACGTTGTTCAACAGCTTTCTCGACAACGAGGATTTCCGCCGGCTCGACTTCTCGAAGCTGCGCCTCGTCATCGCCGGCGGTGCGGCGACGCAGGCCGAGGTCGCGAAGCGCTGGCAGGAGGTCACCGGCCGGCCGATCAGCGAGGGCTACGGGCTGACGGAGTGTTCGCCGATCGTCTGCACCAACCCGATCGATCTCGACCATCCCGAACGCATGAGCTTCAACGGCACCGTCGGCCTGCCGCTGCCCTCGACCGAGGTCCGGCTGCGCCGCACCGACGGCGCCTGGGCCGGCATCGGCGAGGCGGGTGAGGTCTGCGTGCGCGGCCCGCAGGTGATGCGCGGCTACTGGCAGCGCCCGGACGAGACCGCCCGGGTGCTCGACGCCGAGGGCTGGCTCGCCACCGGCGATATCGGCATCA
Organism: Acidiphilium sp. PM; assembly: GCF_000219295.1. NCBI lineage: Bacteria > Pseudomonadati > Pseudomonadota > Alphaproteobacteria > Acetobacterales > Acidocellaceae > Acidiphilium > Acidiphilium sp. PM. The sequence continues at coordinate 7,498 of NZ_AFPR01000536.1, read as the reverse complement.
TGGACGAGCGCGGCTTCCTCCGCCTGGTCGACCGCGCGAAGGACATGATCCTGGTCTCCGGCTTCAACGTCTATCCCTCCGAGATCGAGGAAGTCGTGATGATGCATCCCGACGTGCTCGAGGTCGCCGCCTTTGGCGTGCCGGACGCGGCCTCCGGCGAGCGCGTCAAGATCGTGGTCGTCCCGCGGTCCGACACCCTGACCGAGGCCGAACTGCTCGCGCATTGCCGGCGCAACCTCACCGGCTACAAGATGCCCAAGATCGTCGAGTTCCGCCACGAGGAGCTGCCCAAGACGCCGGTCGGCAAGATCCTCCGCCGCGAATTGCGGGCCCAGCACGATGCCTGACGGCGCGCGTCCGCCGGGCGACGCGGCCGGGCAGGGGCCCGATCGCGGCACCCTGCTGCACCGCGTCGGCGTCACTCCCGGGCGGATGCGCTGGGGCATGAACCTCTACCCGCCCTACCTGTTCTCCGGCATCCGCATCGATTCCATCTCGGCGGACTGGCGCCACTGCCGTGCCCGCATCGTGTTGCGCTGGTACAACCGCAACGCCGTCGGCACGATCTTCGGCGGCACCCTCTTCGCCGTGACCGACGGCCCCTGGGCGCTGATGCTGATGCGCCTCCTCGGCCCCGACTACTATGTGTGGGACCGCGCCGCCGACATCGAATATGTCAGCCCCGGCCGCGGCACCGTCTTCACCGAGTTCGCGATCCCGCCGGAACGCGAGGCCGAAATACGAACCGCCGCCGCCGGTGGCGAAAAGGTCGAGCCCTGGTTCGGCAACGAGATCCGCGACGCCGCCGGCACCCTCGTCGCCCGCGCCCGCCGCCAGCTCTATGTGCGGCTGAAGCCCCGGGCGCGCCCGCTCTCCTGAGCGCGCCCGGCCCGCTCAGGCCAGCCGCAGCACCGATTTCACCATCATCCGCACCCGCTTCGTATAGGGCGGGAACAGCATCGGCGTCGCCGAGGCCACATCCCTCAGCACCGCCCGCTCGTGGCTGAAGGCGCGGAAGCCGTAGAACCCGTGCGCGTTGCCGATCCCCGAATTGTTCACCCCGCCGAAGGGCAGGTTGCCGTGCAGGAAGTGCAGCATGGTCGTGTTGATGCCCACCCCGCCCGACGAGGTCTCGCCGATCACCCGGTCGGTGAAGCGCCGGTCGCGCGCGAAGAGATAGAGCGCCAGCGGCTTCGGCGCTGCGTTGATCGCCTCGATCGGCTCGGCGGCGTCGCGGAAGCGGATCACCGGCAGCACCGGGCCGAAGATCTCCTCCTGCATCACCGCCGACTCCCGCGGCGCGCCGGAAACGAAGGCCGGCGCGATCAGCCGCCGCGCCCGGTCCGCCGCCCCGCCCTCGACAGTCGCGCCCCGGCCGCGCGCATCGTCGAGCAGGCGCAGGATGCGGTCGAAATGCCGCTCGTTGACGATCCGCCCGTAATCCGCCCCCGGCGCCGCGCCATACATCCGCGCCGTCTCCGCCCGCACCCGGCGCACCAGCTCGTCATGCACCGCCTCATGGGCATAGAGATGGTCGGGCGCGATGCAGGTCTGCCCGCAATTGGTGAACTTGCCCCAGGCGATCGCCTTCGCCGCCTTCGCGAGATCCGCTCCCGCATCGACGATGACGGGCGACTTGCCGCCAAGCTCCAGCGTCACCGAGCTCAGGTGCCGCGCCGCCGCCGTCATCACCACCTTGCCGATCGCCGGGCTGCCGGTGAAGAAGATGTGGTCGAACGGCAGGTCGAGCAGCGCGGTGGCGATCGCGGCGTCGCCCTCCCGCACCGCCACCTCGTCCGGCGCGAAGATCTCCGCGAGCATGGCGGCAAGCGCCGCCGAGGTCGCCGGCGCCATTTCCGAGGGTTTCAGGATCGCGGTATTCCCCGCCGCGATCGCCGAGGCCAGCGGCCCGAGCGCCAGGTTCACCGGATAGTTCCACGGCGAGATGATCAGGCACACGCCGCGCGGCTCGTGGCGAATTCGTGCCCGCGTGCCGAAGGTGGTCAGCGTCGGCGCCGCGCGCTGCGGCTTCATCCACGATTTCAGATGCCGCCGCGCGTGGCGGATTTCCGAGAGCACCGGCAGGATCTCCGACAGGTCGGCCTCCGCCTCGGGCTTGCCGAGATCTTCCTGCAGCGCGGCGTAAAGCCGGGGCCGCCAGGCCTGCACCGCCGCCTCCAGCGCCCGCAGCTTCGCGATCCGCGCCTCCGCGCCCGAACTGCGGAGCGCGATCGCCCGCGCCTGCTGGCGGGCGAACAGCGTATCCAGCCCCGCGACACCATCCGGCATCATCGTCTCGATCATGTCCATTCCCACTCTCCTTGCTTCGGTCGCTTCAGACCATTGCCGCCGCCGGCTCGTTGCGCTCGGCGCGGATGAACCCCGCCGCCTTCTCGCCGATCACCATGCAGGGCGCGTTGGTATTGCCGCCGATCAGGCGCGGCATGATCGAGGCATCGGCGACCCGCAGCCCGTCGATCCCCCGCACGCGCAACCGGTCGTCGACCACGGCCATCTCGTCCTGGCCCATCCGGCAGGTGCCCACCGGATGATAGATGGTTTCCGCCGAGGCGCGAATGAAATCGACCAGCGCCGCGTCGTCCTGGCGCGCCGGCCCCGGATCGATCTCCCGCCCGCCGCTGAGGGCGGCGATCGCCGGGCTCGCCATGATCCGCCGGCCGAGCTTCAGCCCCGCGAGCAGCTCGCCGAGGTCGTCGGCATGGCTGAGATAGGCGGGATCGATCACCGGCTCGGCGTACGGGTCGGCGGAGCGCAGCGTGATGCTGCCGCGGCTCTTCGGCCGCAACTGGCAGCAATGCAGCGTCATCCCGTGGCCCCAGACCGGCTTGCGCCCGTGGTCGCGCAGGATCGTCGGCAGAAAGTGGAACTGGATTTCCGGCCGCCGCGATTCCGGCGTCAGCCGCGCGAACCCGCCCGCCTCCGCCGCGTTGGACTGGAACATCCCGGTCCCCTTGCGGCGATACTCGAAGAACGCCGCAACCGCGCGCGGCAGCGTGTTGCCCGCCACCCCCACCGAATTGCCGCTCCGGTCGGGCACGATCACCGACACGTCGAGATGGTCCTGCAGGTTGGCGCCGACGCCGGGAAGTTCATGCGCGAGTTCCACCCCGGCCCGCGCCAGCGCCGCCCGTGGCCCGATGCCCGAGAGCATGAGCAGTTGCGGCGAGTTGATCGCCCCGCCGCACAGGATCACCTCCCGCCGCGCCCCGATCCGCCGCATCGCCCCGCCGATCCGCACCTCGACGCCCACAGCCCGCGTCCCTTCGAGCAGCACCCGCGCGACATGCGCGCCGGTCTCGATCCGCAGGTTCGCCCGCTGGCGTATCCCGTCGAGGAACGCGCGGGAGGCGGAAAACCGCTTTCCATCCCTCTGCGTCACCTGATACGGGCCAACGCCCTCCTGCACCGCGCCGTTGAAATCCGCGTTCGCCGGCAGCCCGGCCTCGACGCCGGCGCGGACGAACGCCGCCCCCAGCGGATTCGGATTGCCGAGATCGGCGACATTGAGTTCCCCCGCATCGCCGTGGAACGCATCCGCCCCGCGCTCGTTGCGCTCCATCGCCCGGAAGAGGGGAAACACGTCGTCCCACCCCCAGCCCGGCGCGCCGAGATCCCGCCACTCGTCGTAATCCTCGGGATGGCCGCGCATGTAGATCATCGCATTGATCGACGACGATCCGCCCAGCGTCTTGCCGCGCGGCCAGTAGAGCCGCCGGCCGTTCAGTTCCGCCTGCGGCGCGGTGTAGTAATACCAGTTATAGGTCCTGAACCGCAGCAGGCCGACAATGCCGAGCGGCGTGTCGATCATGCGCGACTTGTCCGGCTTCCCGGCTTCCAGCAGGCAGACGCGGACCTGCGGATCGGCACTCAGCCGGTTGGCGATCACCGCACCGGCCGAGCCGGCGCCCACCACCACGTAATCGAAACTCTCGCTGCTCACGCCTTGATGTCTCCTCCGTTGATTGCGCCCGCCGCCGGCGGCGGGAGCCGTTGCGGCCGGCGGCGGGGCGGGATGTTTGCCATCCTCTGTGCGGGCACGAAACGTGCGGGTGGTTCAGAAACTCATGACCACGCCGGTCGAGAACACGTTGGCGCTCAGCGAATATGTGCCGTCCAGCGTGCCTGAATAGGTCGTCTGCGTCGTCCCGTTCGGTTGCAGGCCGACGCGGGTCTGGCTGATCGATCCGTTCTGGACGAAGATGTGCTGGTAGCCGGCCATCAGCGTCGCGTTCGGCAGCAGCCTGAAGCTCATGCCGGCGCTGAGCGAGGTGCGGTTCGCATCCGGCAGCAGATCCTGGCGGTATTTCGAAGTGACCGGGCTCTCGTCGTATCCGGCGCCGCCCATCAGCGTCAGCCGCCTCGTCGCCCGGTAATCGAAGCCGACGCCGACCGTCCAGCTGTTGCGGTAGTCGAACGGCGTATAGATCGCGCCATGGGTGAAATTCGCGGTCGACGGGTCGCTGATGATCAGCGACTGCTGCTGCGCCCAGTTGGTCCATTGGGCGCTGGCCATCACCGCGAGCCGCGGCGTCAGCCGCTGATAGACCCCGAAGGAGATCTGCTGCGGGAAGGTCCATTTGTCGGACGCGCTCGAGGCTGCGGGCGGCAGGCCGCCGAGCGAGGTCAGCAGCGAGTCCACCGCCGGCGGCACGATCGAGGGAAGCTGGATGCCGATCCGCTCGACGCCCTTCACGCTCTGGCTGATCCGCGAGCGGTAGTCGAGGCCGATCCGCGTGCCCGGCGCCGGGCGGTACATCACGCCGGCATTGTAGCCGAAGGCGTAGCTCTTGCCCGAGAACTGGCCGGCTGCGGGTTGCAGCACGCCGAGATTCTGGTCCAGGGCCAGGATGTTCTGGAAATAGTTGATCTCCGGACCGAAGCCGATCGAGAGGGTCCTGGTGATCGGAATCGCCAGCGACAGCCCGACCTGGATGGTGGTCAGCAGCGCCTCGGTGCCCTGATACTGGCCGACGAACCCGGGCCGATACTTGATCCGCCCGCCGATCGGCGTGGTGACCGAGAAGCCGAGCTTCATCCCGTGCGGCAGGCTGATGACGCCGAAACTCCCCGGCACCAGCGTGGATTCGACGAAGCCGGACGACGTGCCCTGGCCGAAATAGGGTTCATCGGTCCCGCTGAATTTCGATCTTATGTCGTAATAGTTGAAGGCGCCCTCGAACTGGTTGCCTTTCAGCATCACGAGTCCGGCAGGGTTGTAGAAGGCTGTCGAGGGCGTGGCGCTGACCGTCGCGCCGGCATAGGAGCGGGCGACCATTCCGGTGCTCTGATCGGCCAGACCGAGCCCGGCCGCCTGCGCCAGACCGGGCACGGCGAGCGCAACGAGCAACGCGATCTGCGAGGAATTACGACAAATTAGAATTTTTCTTTCTTTCATTGACGATCTCCCAAAAAAGATATTTCCGTTTCATACCGTCAATTGACGTAATGGGCAACAACGAATCGTATGCTTGCCAGAACCGGCCGACCCATCGTCGTGCCAAGACATGCAAGGGCAGCAGAAAGTCACGCAACCGGTGCCCGAAAGTAAAACCGAAGAATTCCGCGTCGAACGGGCAGCAAAGGAAGGCGCAACTCGCCTCCCGCAAGATGAATGTTTCGAAACGGTTCGTAACATGACAGCGCCTCCCGCAGCCCTCCGGCGTCAGGCCTTGCCGGAGCGGCGGCTGGCTGTGCCGGCATCTGTCATGCGCCGGCAGATGCGCGGGCCGATCATGCTCGGCCACGCGCCGTGTTACGGAAACAGCGGTCCCTTGCGGCCTGCTCGCGCAAGGCCGGACGGGACTTCCGCGGGCCGGCTCAGTTCGCCGGCTTGGGCGGCTTGCCGGTCAGCGAGATGTCGTTCGTGACGGTGATCACCTTGCCGACCATCAGCTTCAATCCGTCGAGTCCCCAGTTATAGCGGTCGAGTTTGCCGACCGAGTCGAATCCCACCAACTTGCCGTTAGCCATCCGCTCGGTGAGTTTCATGGCGAACGGATGGGTCTGCCCGTGCATGGTCAGCTTGCCGTCGAGTTCCGTGCCGTTCTTCGCGCAGTCGCCGATATAGCTCGTCTGCGGATACTGTTTCGGATCGAGGAATGCCTTCGACATGACCTGTCCCCGCACGATCGCGTTGGGCAGCGCGAGGCTGCTGGTCACGAACGTGACGTCGATGTGGCAGGTCTTCGCGGTGGGATCGAAGGTGAGCGTGCCGGAAAGCTGGCGATAGGTGCCGGTGATCGTGAACAGCACCGCGGTCGAGTGCGTCTGCGACAACATGTTGCCCGGCGTGAGTTGCAAGAGTTCGTTCCCCGCACGCGCCGTCCCGGCAGCTGCCATCATCCCGCCCAACGCGAGGGCAGCGCAAGCCGCGATCCGCTTCATGATTGTTTCCTCCATATATAACGATATGTGGCAAAACATGCCATATACGTAAAGGACAAACAACTCTTTTTAGATGGAATCCACATAAATTGAACAAATGTTAATAATCGTCATAACAATTCTCCGGAAAATACAATCGCTGACTGCACGTTATGCGGGTGAGCTGAAACCCTAGGTTGTCTTTTTGTTATGAAACGGCTGGTCGTGTCCAGGGGCAGTTCGGAGGTCCACGTGCGGCCGCCGTTACGGAGGGCGGCTTGTGATGCGCCGGTTGGCGGCATGCCCACGATGACAGCCTAACCTGCTGAAATATAACGATATCAATTCGATATTTTTCACTTGGTCTGGAATTTTATTTCTTTTTTGGAAAAAGTTATGAAAATTGAAACCAATCCGCGCAGATCGTGGTATGCTGTTTCATAAGGTGACAAAGTAGTTGTCGCCTGTGACATTCCGACTCCCCTGAGACGCGGGCTAACGGAATGGATTTTGAAAACGCGCGAGGAGTTTTTTTAACAATGAGCAAGTCTATACGGAAGGCGACGTCCAGGGCGCTGATGTGCACGGTCGGGCTCGGCTCCGCGCTGGCGCTGGCCGGCTGCGGTTCGAACGGCGGGTCGATGGCCAGCACGGGCGGCACCAGCGGCACGGGAGCCGGCGTTGTCAGCACGGCCAGCACGACCGCCGGAGCCGCCGCGGGCGCGCCGGTGAGCACGGCCGGCAACACGGTGGCCTCTGCGGGCACCCAGTTGTCGTCGCTCGGCACCAAGACCGGCGGCCCGGTCGGTTCGATCGTGAACGGTCTCGGTGGCACCGTCACCCAGACGGGCGACCTGCTGAGCAGCAACGGTTCGACGCTGAGCACCAGCGGCCTCACCGGCCTGCCCGTCGTCGGGCCGACGGTCGCCGGCGTCGCCGACGCGGTCGATCCCGTCAGCAACGCCCTCGCCAATGTCAGTGTGTTGAACACCTCGACGGGTTCGCCCAGCGTGACGCCGCTGATCAGCGCCAACGTGCTGAGCACGACGCCGCAGGCGAATTCCCCGGTGCAGGTCGGCGTGCTGTCGAACGGGCAGGTGGTTCAGCTCAAGGC
>NZ_AFPR01000537.1:0-14544 GCF_000219295.1 Acidiphilium sp. PM | reverse complement strand
GGCGGCCCGCCGGGTGGCCGAGGCCGCGGTCGCGCGCGGGGTGCCGCGCCTGGTTCTGGTTTCCTCGGCGGCGGTGTTCGGCAAGCGGCGGGACGAGATGTTCGACGAGATCAGCGCCCCCCGGCCGGACGACGCTTATGCCGCAAGCAAGCTCGAAGGCGAGGCCGCCGTGCGGGCGGCGGTGGCCGGCAGCGCGACGCGGCTGGTGATCGTGCGGCCCTGCGCGGTGATCGGGCCGGGATGTGCCGGCAACATTCCGCGACTTGTCCGGCTGATCCGCCGTGGCTTGCCGCTGCCCTTCGGCGCCATCAGCAATGCCCGCAGCTTCATCGCGGTGAACGATCTCGCCCGCCTGATCGAACGGGCGGTGAGCGCGGAAGATCCGCCGGACTGCGTGATCGGCGCGCATCCCGAGCCGGTTTCAACGACAGGGCTGATCCGCGCGCTGGGCCGTGGCCTCGGCCGGCGGGTCACGCTGCTGCCGTTCCCGCCCTCATGGCTGGGCGCGGCCGCACGCATGGCCGGGCAGGGTGAGTCGTGGCGAAGCTTCGCCGGTTCGTTTCATGCCGATGTCGCCCTTGCCAGGGATTCCCTCGGATTTTCGGCATCCACGCCGGTGCCGACGGCCCTGGAAGCGACCGCGTCCGCTTTGCGGTAATCGGTTACCGCTGACTGATCCGCTTGACGCGATGGCGCATTTCGCGCATACGCGCCGCCATCGTATGGATGATGTCACGAGGACTCCCGTCATGAAGACCACCGTTTCGCTGAAACCGGCGGACGTGCAGAAGGACTGGGTGCTGATCGACGCCGACGGGCTTGTGCTCGGCCGGCTCGCCGCCCTGATCGCCAATCGTCTGCGCGGCAAGCACAAGCCGCAATTCACCCCGCATGTCGACTGCGGTGACCACATCATTGTCGTCAACGCGGAAAAGGTGAAGGTGACGGGCAAGAAGATGGACGATTCCGTCTTCTACTACCACACCGGCTATCCGGGCGGCATCAAGGGGCGGTCAATCCGCCAGCGCCTCGAAGGCAAGAATCCGGAAAGCGTGATCGAAAAGGCGGTCGAGCGAATGATCACCCGTGGACCGCTGCAGCGCCAGCAGATGAAGAACCTGCACATCTATGCCGGTCCGTCGCATCCGCATCATGGCCAGCAGCCGCAGGCGCTCGACGTCGCGGCGCTGAACCGCAAGAACACCAACCGTAACGCGAGGGCGTGAACATGTCCGGAACCGGTACGCTCGCCGATCTGAAGACCATCATCACACCGACCGCCGGCACCGCCGCCGACGCCGAGGCCCCCAAGCGCGAGCCGAAGCGCGATGCGTTGGGCCGCTCCTACGCAACCGGCCGCCGCAAGGACGCGGTCGCCCGGGTCTGGATCAAGCCGGGCAAGGGCGAGATCGTGATCAATGGCCGCAAGGCGGCACAGTATTTCGCGCGGCCGGTGTTGCGGATGCTGATCACCCAGCCGTTCCTCGTCGCCGACCGCTACAATCAGTTCGACGTGATGGCGACCGTCACCGGCGGCGGGCTTTCGGGCCAGGCCGGCGCGGTGCGGCACGGCATTTCCCGCGCGCTGACCTATTACGAGCCGGACCTGCGCGGCATTCTCAAGGCGGCGGGCTTCCTCACCCGCGACCCGCGCACGGTGGAGCGCAAGAAATACGGCAAGGCGAAGGCCCGCCGGAGCTTCCAGTTCTCCAAGCGCTGAGCGAAGCGGATTTCAGCATGCAGCCGCCCCGGCACCGTCCGGGGCGGTTCGTATTTGTGCCGTTTCCATTTTTTTGTCATTTAGGCTCTGGCGGTGGTGCACGGGGCGATTCGGAACGCGCCTGCCGATTTGGCAAAAGCAACGGGATCGGGTCAGATGGCCGCAGCGCGTGAGGGTTTCAGCAATCTGTGTCTGGGCGAGCAGCTCTGTTTTGCGCTCTATGCCGCGACACATGCGATCACGCGGGTATATCGCCCCCTGCTGGCCGAGTTCGGCCTGACCTATCCGCAATACATCGTCCTGCTCGTGCTGTTCGAGCGCGCCGAGTCCACGGTCAACGGCATTGCGGAGGCGCTCCGCCTCGATGCGGCGACGGTAACGCCGCTGCTCAAGCGTCTGGCCGAGGCCGGGTGGGTGTCACGGGAACGCAGCCAGGCCGACGAGCGCGTGGTTGTCGTCAAGCTGACCGCCAAGAGCCACGCTGCCGCCGCCCAGCTTTCCGCCGTGCAGCATAAGGTGCGCTGCCGCGCAGGTCTCGACGATCTGCAGTTTGAACGGCTGCGGACGGAACTCATCGACCTTACGCAAAGGCTCAGTGTCGAGGTCGAAGAGCCTGCGTGATCGCGGGACTCCGGCGCTCGTGCCCGGCATGACGACGGGCATCGGGCGCAATATCGGGCAATAGGCAGGGCCTCCCCTGGCCAGCCTCAGGAAAATCAGTGCGGCAGATGGCGTTCGATGGCTGTGGCCATCCGGTCGGCCACGCGGTCGAGCATGATGTGGTCGTCGGATTTCACTTCGAAGGTTCTTCCCATCAACTCGCGCCCGGAACGCAGGTCGAGCAGATAGCCCTTCAGATAGACGATCAGATCGCTGACCCGGTGCAGGGTGCCGACGAAGAGGAACCGGGCGTGCGCCTTCCTCGCGGCGGTGGCGAGGCATTCCGGGCAGGTCGACGGATGATCGTAATCGTCGTTGATCGGCGCCATTCTCGCGCGCGTCTCCACGGTACCGACGGCCTTGACCGGACCGGCATGGTCGAGATCGGCCCGGATCCTGGCGGCGGCCTCATGCAGCCAAAGACGCTGGTCGGCGACGACGGCCGGCCTTTGGTCGGCCGCCGTGTCGAACAAGTCGATCGGGGCGACGAACACGGTCGCCCGCGGTGCAGCGGTTGCGGTGGGAACGATGCCGGCCAGCATCGAGGGCAGAAAGAGCGGTGCGGCAAGAAGAGGCCGGAGCCGCATCCGATCAGGTCACCCTGCCGTGGCAGTATTTGTATTTCTTGCCCGAGCCGCATGGGCAGGCGGCATTGCGCGGCGTGGACGCCCAGGTCTCCGGTCGGTTGGGATCGACCGATTCGGCGCGGTAGGTGCTGACCGCCATCTCCGGCGCGAGCGTCGGCTGCGGTTCCGCCAGGGCGACGCCGTCATACGGGCCGCTGGCGGGATGGCTGGTGAACATCGATGCCGGATCGAAGGCGGGCGCCGGTGCCGTGGCCGGGTCGGAGCCGAGTTCAACATGTGCGAGCACCGACGAGACCTGTTCCTTCAGGTCCTCGAGCATCGCGGTGAACAGGGCGAAGGCCTCGGCCTTGTATTCGTTGAGCGGGTCGCGCTGGCCATAGGCGCGCAGGCCGATGCCCTGACGCAGGTGGTCGAGCGCGAGCAGATGTTCCTTCCAGAGATGATCCAGCGTTTGCAGCAGGATCGATTTCTCGAGGAAGCGCATGAAATCCGGGCCGAAATTGGCGGCCTTGGCGGCCATGTGGGCCTCGACCGCCTCGCTGATGCGCTCGCGCAGATGGCTCTCGTCGATGCCTTCCTCGGCGGCCCAGTCGACGACCGGCAGCTCGAGGCCGAACACGCGCTTCACGTCCTCGGCGAGTTCCGCGCTTTCCCACTGCTCGGCATAGGCCTTCTCGGGGATTCGCCGCTCGACCATCTGGGCGATCGTGTCGGCGCGCATTTCGCCGATCACATCGGCGACGCTTTCGGCGCGCATGAACTCGCGGCGCTGGGCATAAACCTCCTTGCGCTGGTTGTTCATCACGTCATCGTATTTGAGAAGGTTCTTGCGGGTGTCGAAGTTCCGCGCCTCGACCTTCTTCTGGGCCTTTTCGAGGGCCTTGTTGATCCACGGATGGATGATCGCCTCGCCGTCCTTGAGGCCGAGCTTCTCCAGCATCGGGCCCATCCGGTCGGAGCCGAAGATCCGCATCAGGTCGTCTTCGAGGGAGAGGAAGAAGCGCGAGGCGCCGGGGTCTCCCTGGCGGCCGGAGCGGCCGCGCAGCTGGTTGTCGACCCGGCGGCTCTCGTGCCGCTCGGTACCGATCACGAACAGGCCGCCGGCGGCATGGACTATGTCGTGCGCCGCCTCGATCTCGGCGCGGATCTCCGCCTCGCGTGCCGGGCGGGCGGATTCGGGCAGCCTTTCGAGTTCGGTCTTCAACCGCATCTCGAGATTGCCGCCGAGCTTGATGTCGGTGCCGCGGCCGGCCATGTTTGTCGCGATCGTGACAGCACCCGGCGCGCCGGCTTCGGCGACGATCGCCGCTTCCTGCTCGTGAAACCGCGCGTTCAGCACGGCGTGGGGAACTTTCCGGCTGTTGAGCAGGTTCGAGATGATCTCCGATTTCTCGATCGAGGTGGTGCCCACCAGCACCGGCTGCTGGCGCTGGCGGCATTCCTCGATCAGCGCGGCGACGGCCTCGTATTTCTCGTCGGCCGAGCGGTAGACCTCGTCATCGCCGTCCTTGCGGGCGACGGGCACGTTGGTCGGGATTTCGACCACCGCGAGCTTGTAGATCTCGTCGAACTCGTCGGCCTCGGTCATTGCCGTGCCGGTCATACCGGAGAGCTTGGGGTAAAGGCGGAAATAGTTCTGGAAGGTGATCGAGGCGAGGGTCTGGTTCTCGCGCTCGACCGTGACGTGCTCCTTGGCTTCCAGCGCCTGGTGCAGCCCGTCGGAATAGCGGCGGCCCTCCATCATGCGGCCGGTGAACTCGTCGATGATGATGACCTGGCCGTCCTTGACGATGTAATCCACATCGCGGGTGAACAGCGTGTGCGCGCGCAGCGACTGGTTCGTGTGATGCACCAGCGAGACGTTGAAGACGTCGTAAAGATTGCCCTCGGTGAGCAGCCCGGCCTCGGAGAGCATCTGCTCGACCCGCTCGGAGCCGAGCTCGGTGAGGTTCACCGTCTTGAACTTCTCGTCCTTGTCGTAGGTCTCGGGGTCCTCGACAAGCTGCTTCACGATGCCGTCGACCTGGTTGTAGAGTTCGGTCGGCTCGTCGGAGGGGCCGGAGATGATCAGCGGGGTGCGGGCCTCGTCGATCAGGATCGAGTCGACCTCGTCGACGATCGCGTAATTGAAGTCGCGCTGCACCATGTCGGCCAGCGCGTATTTCATGTTGTCGCGCAGATAGTCGAAGCCGAACTCGTTGTTGGTGCCGTAGGTGATGTCGGCCGCGTAGGCCTCGCGCCGCGCATCGTCCTCCAGCCCGGGCACGATCACGCCGACGGACAGGCCGAGGAAGTTGTAGAGCTGGCCCATCCAGCCGGCGTCGCGTTTGGCGAGATAATCGTTGACGGTGACGACATGCACGCCCTTGCCGCTGAGCGCGTTGAGATAGACCGGCAGGGTGGCGACGAGCGTCTTGCCCTCGCCGGTCTTCATCTCGGCGATCTTGCCATCGTGCAGCACCATGCCGCCGATCAGCTGCACGTCGAAATGGCGCATGCCGAGCACGCGTTTCGCGGCTTCGCGGCAGACGGCGAACGCCTCGGGCAGCAGGCGGTCGAGGCTTTCGCCGGCGGCGAGGCGGTCGCGGAATTCGGAGGTCTTGCCCTGGAGGGCCGCATCATCGAGCGTGGCCAGGGCGGCTTCGTGGCCATTGATTTCGGCGATGCGGCGGCGATAGGCTTTCAGCGCGCGGTCGTTGCTGGTGCCGATGATGGCGCGGGCGATGCTTGAGAACATGTTGGAGCGAGCTTCCGGTCTATCCGCGAGTCTGAAACTGTCTGTCCCGAGTGGTCTGGGTGTGAAGGCAGCCCGCCCGCGCGCCATTCTGCGCGGCGGCCGGACTGCGGGCGCTGATCTGACATAAGAGTGTGCGCCGATCTGGTCAAATCAAGCATCGTTACGGGTGGGGGCATGGCCGCAAATGTAAGCGAAGCCGGAGGCGGGCGGGTTGCGGGCGATGCGCGCTTCAGTCATGGTGCGGCCGATTTCCACTAGGGACCAGCAGCATGAAGCGTTCTCTCTCAGGATATTCGGTCGGTTTCGCCTTCGCCGCGGTGATTGCGCTGGGGTTGGCCGGCCCCGCGCAGGCGGCCACCGGCGGCGATGCGGGTGCAGCGGCACCGGCGGCCGCAACCAAGGCCCAGCCCGCCGCGAAGGCGCAGAAGGACACGGTTGTCGCGATCGTCGATGGCCATGACATCCACCTTTCGGACGTCGCCAAGGCGGCGCAGGATCTCCCGCCGCAGTTGCAGAACGCGCCGCCGCAGGAGCTTTTCCCGGTGCTTCTCAACCGCCTCGTCGATGAGCGCGCCCTGCTGGTCAAGGCCCGCAAGGCCGGCACCGCCAAGGATCCGAAGGTGGCCGCCGAAATGAAGGCGGCAGCGGACCAGGCGCTTGAACGCGCCTATCTCCGCGCGCTGGTCGAGCCGAAGCTGACGGATGCGGCGGTGAAGGCCTATTACGACGCGCATTACGTGAAGGCGAAGCAGCCCGAGGAAGTAAAGGCGCGGCAGATCCTGGTGAAGACCCAGCAGGAAGCCGACAAGATCATCGCCCAGCTGGGCAAGGGTGCGAAGTTCTCCGCCCTAGCGAAGAAGTACAGCATCGATCCCGGCGCCAAGAACGGCGGCGAACTGGGCTGGTTCACCAAGGACGAGATGGTGAAGCCCTTCGCGGATGCGGCCTTTGCCCTGAAGCCGGGCACCTACACCAAGACACCCGTTCATTCGCAGTTCGGCTGGCATGTCATCGAGAGCCAGGGCAAGCGCGAGAAGCCGGTGCCGCCGCTGGCGGATGTGAAGGACCAGATCCGGCAGCAGATCACCAACAAGGCGGTCACCGCCGCGCTGGAGGATGCGCGCAAGGGGCTGGATATCAAGCTCTTCAATCCGGACGGCACGCCGGTGCAGGGCGGCGCTTCCGCCGCGCCCGCGAAGAACTGAGCGGGACGCCGTGGCGAAGGACCTGCCGGTATCGCCGCTGGCGGTGCCGTTGCCCGAGCTTCCGGCCATCGGCGGCGTGCGGTTTGCGACCGCCGCCGCCGGCATCCGTTACCGCGGGCGGGATGACGTGCTGCTCGCTTCCTTCGCGCCCGGCACGACGGTTGCGGGCGTCTTTACCCGCAACAAGTGTCCCGGCGCGCCGGTGACCTGGTGCCGCGACATCCTGCCCGGCGGAACCGCGCGGGGCCTCGTCGTCAATGCCGGCAACGCCAACGTCTTCAACGGCGCGGCAGGTGCGGCGGCGGCGCGGCTGAGCGCCGAAGCTGCGGCGCGCACGCTCGGATGCGCTCCGGAGCAGGTGTTCCTGGCGTCGACCGGCGTGATCGGGGAGCCGATGCCGGCGGAGCGGATCGTCGCGGTCATGGATGGGCTCGCCGCCGATCTGGCGCCGGAGCGCTGGGCGCAGGCCGCGCGCGCGATCATGACGACCGACACCTTTCCCAAGGCGTCGACCCGCACGGCGAAGATCGGCGGGGTCGAGGTGCGGATTTCCGGGATCGCCAAGGGCAGCGGCATGATCGCGCCCGACATGGCGACGATGCTCGCCTTCATCGTGACCGACGCGGCGGTGCCCGCCGCGACCCTGCAGGCGCTGCTCCGCCGCGGCGTCGGCCCCAGCTTCAATTCGATCACCGTGGATTCGGACACGTCGACGTCCGATACGGTGCTGCTGTTCGCGACCGGCGCGGCCGGAAATCCACCCGTCGAAGACGCGCGCGACCTGGCCGCCTTTCGCCGGGCGTTGAACGCCGTGCTACATGATCTGGCCCTGATGGTGGTGCGCGACGGCGAAGGGGCGCGGAAACTGATCGAGATCAACGTCGCCGGCGCCGTCTCCGCGCGCTCGGCGCGGCGGATCGGGCTCGCGATCGCGAATTCGCCGCTGGTCAAGACCGCCGTGGCGGGCGAAGATGCAAACTGGGGGCGGATCGTCATGGCGGTGGGCAAGTCCGGCGAGCCGGCCGACCGCGACCGGCTGGCGGTGGCCGTCGGCGGCGTCTGGATGGCCCGCGACGGGAGGGTGGTCGAGGGCTACGACGAGGCGCCGGTGGTCGCGCATATGCGCGGGTCGGACATCCGTATCGATGTCGATCTCGGCTTGGGGCGCGGGCGCGGGCGGGTTTGGACCTGCGACCTCACGCATGGCTATATCGACATCAACGGCAGCTATCGCAGCTGATCTGCCGGCGGGGCGGCACGAATGGCCGCCTCGCACTCCTGTCCTCACGATCTCGTGACCGAGGAAATCTTTCCGCAACTCATCCGTTTGAATGCCCGCTGCGTAACCGGGGCATGAGATCGCCGCCGGCGATCGAGCAGAGGAGATGACGGACCATGAAACTCAGCCATCTGGCCCTGGGCAGCGCGCTTGCCCTCGCCGCCTGCGGCGCGGCCTTCGCCGCGATGACGAACGATTCGGTGATGGTCGGCGGCGCGCCGATGTATCCCACCCGGAACATCGTGCAGAATGCCGTGAACTCGAAGGACAACACGACGCTGGTGGCCGCCGTGAAGGCCGCCGGCCTCGTGAAGGCGCTCGAGGGCAAGGGGCCGTTCACCGTTTTCGCGCCGACCAACGAGGCTTTCGACATGCTGCCGAAAGGTACGGTCGCCACGCTTCTCGAGCCGAAGAACAAGGCGGAACTCACCTCGATCCTGCTTTATCACGTCGTCCCTGGTGACTTCACCTTCGACACCCTGCGCGCCGACATCGAAGGCCATGGCGGCATGGTGAAACTGCCGACCCTCGACAAGGGGCACGATCTCACCTTCCGGATGAACGGCCCGCACAATATCGAGGTCGTCGATGACAAGGGCAATGTGGCGCAGATCGAGACATACGACGTCAATCAGTCGAACGGCGTCATTCAGGTGATCGACCGTGTTCTGATGCCCTGAACCGGGTTTCCCGCGATCCGGCGGGGCCCCGCCCGGCCGGAATTCGAGCCAGCGGCATGCACGCCGCTGGCTCTTTTTTGATGCGGAACGCATCCGGATGTCTCCCGGGGCAGGCGCATCGTGGCTCTGAATCGGCGAGCGGTCTTCTGCTGCAAGGGAATTTCACGAAGCTGGGGAGTGCCGCGGCTACCGGTTTGGAGCACCATCCGATCCATCCGGATCGGATGTAGTGCTCTATGATATTGATAATTAGAGCATCATCCGATCAGATGACTCCATCTGATCGGATGATGCTCTAGCCGGGCGCGCGGAGGATACGGGCACGGTAGGCGGCGCGGATATGGGCGCGGGCCTCGCGCTCGGCGCCGGCGGAATCCCGCGCGGCGATCCGCTCGACGACCGCGCGGTGCTCCGCGACGGAGTCGGCTCCGCGCCCCTGGACCGCGAGGGTGGTGCCACCCAGCAGGGCGAGCGAGAGGCGCATGCTTTCGAGCATTCCGTTGAGGTAGCGGTTGCGCGCCGCGTTCCGGATCTGCCGGTGAAAGATGCGGTTGTTGGCCGCCAGCTCCTCGGGCCGGTCGACCAGCGCCGCGTCGCGCTCGACGAGGGCGGCCAAGAGCGAAATCTCCGCCTCGGTCGCGTGAAGTGCGGCGAGGCGTGCGGCGGTTCCTTCCAGGACCTCGCGCATTTCATAAAGCTCCGCCAGCTGGGTATCGTCGAGTGTCGCCACGATCGCGCCGTGATGGGGTTCGTGGACGACAAGACCCTGATGCTCGAGGCGCTTCAGCGCCTCGCGGACCGGCGTACGGCTGATCCCGAAGCGGCGCGCGAGTTCGACCTCGCGGAGCCGGGCGCCGGGCGCGAACTCGCCGCCCTCGATGGCCGAGAGCAGGCTTTCATAGGCATCCAGGGAACTCGGCCGGCCGGCGGCCTTTGCGCCGGCCGGTTCCGTCCCACCCAGCTCGTGCTCACCGGCAGGCGTCATCCCGCACTCATACGCGACCGTGGTGAGGCCTCCAAGCCTGGCCCGCCGCCTTCCGCATCATGCGTGGGGGGCGGCGTCCCGCGTCGCGATGCGCTGGATGGTGGGCGGCGCGGCGGGCAGCGCCACGCCCGGCGTTGCCAGTTCGACACGTTTCAGGGCCTGCCGCGCCGCGAGCCGGTCCGGATGGCGCGGCGGCTTCCTGTGCGCGAGGATATAGGCGTAGGCATTGGCGCCGGGCGGAAACGGATGACCCGGGCCGAGCGCGGTGCGCCCCGGCGGAACGGGAGGGTCGAGCGGAATGTCGAACCGCCGGTTCACCTCGGCAAGCCGTGCGCCTTCCAGGGGGGCGATGCCGAGCATCGGGCCGATCCGCGCAATGATCCGCCCGACCGCCGGCGCGGCGACATAGCCGCCGGTGGTGAAGCCGTGCGAAAATCCGGCCATCTTCTTCGTCGGCCTCGGATGGATCACCAGCACGTAGATGACGTAGCGCGGATCGTCGGCCGGAAACACCGCCATGAAGGACGAGTTGTTGAGATGGTTCCGATAGCGGCCATCCCGGCCGACGACCTGCGCCGTGCCGGTCTTGCCGCCGACGCGATATCCCTTCACCCGCGCGTAGACGCCGGTTCCCGACAGCACGACGCCCCGCATCAGCCGCCTCATCGTTTCCGATACGCCCGGCCGCATGACCCGGACGCCCGTGCGCGGCGGCGCGCCGGGCCGGCGCGCGAGCAGCGTCGGGCGGAAGAGGATGCCGCCGTTCACGTCCGCGACCACGGCATTGACCAGCGTCAGCGGCGCCATGGCGATGCCGTTGCCGAAGCTCACCGTCATCGTCGTCAGCAGCTTCCAGGTATCGGCGGGATGCCAGATCGGCGGCTGGGCGCCGGTCATCTGGATCGGCGGCGGCTTGAAGAATCCCATCTTGCGCAGCCAGGCGCGCTGCAGTTTCGGCCCGAGGATGGTCGCGATCCGCGAGGCCCCGATATTCGACGAATACGCAAGGATCGACGGCATCGCCAGCCAGCGGTGCACCGGCTCGTAGTCGGTGATCGCGAAACCGTTCATGACGAGCGGATGGGTCGTGTTGAACTTGTCCCAGTAATGCATCAGCCCCGATTGCAGCGCCGCCGGCAGGGTCATCAGCTTCATCACGCTGCCAGGCTCGTAGTCGCCCGAGATGCAGCGGTCGAACAGGGAGTCGGCCGGCGCGTCGTGGTAATCGTTGGCGTTGTAATCCGGCAGGCTGACCATGGCGACGATCCGCCCGCTCATCGATTCCACGATTCCGCAGGCGCCGCGTGCCTTGTAGTCGCGCATGGCGCGTGCGACCTCGTGGTGGACGATGGCCTCCACCCGCAGGTCGATCGACAGGCGCAGCGGCTGGCCGGGCTTGCTCAGCAGCCGCTTGTCGTAATAGGCCTCAACTCCGGAAAGGCCGTGCTGGCCCGGGGTGACGCCGCCCAGGATATGCGCGGCAAGGTCGCCCTGCGGATAATGCCGCTGCCAGGTTCTCTGGAAATACAGGCCGGGAATGCCGAGCCGGTTCACCGCGAGCTCCTGCGTGGCGGTGAGGTGCCGGGAGATATAGACGAATCCGTAATGCTTCATGCCGAGCCGGCGCGCCGTCGATCTGACGTCCAGGCCCGCGATCTTCCTGGCCAGTGCCCTGGCGTCGCGCCACGGATGGCGAATCTGGCGCGGATCGGCATAGAGCGAGGCGCCGGGCAGCGAGACGGCCAGCAGCCGCCCATTGCGATCGAGAATGGCGGCGCGGTCCGGTTCCAGGGGTCTGGTGCTCAGGTCGGGCCTGAGCGCCGAGAGCGCCGCCTGGTTCGGCGGAAGCGGATCGATGACCGTGGCATCGGTCAGCTTCACCGCGACCGCCACGAACAGCACGACGAATCCGGCGGCGCCGAGGCGCATCCGCCGCCGGAACCGGCGCGCCCAGCCGGACGTCGCTGACTCGCCGGAAGCAGGAGGTCTCGGCGTCATCGCTCACCGCGAGGTGAAGAAGTCACAATAGCCTCGCGCCCCCACGAGACCCGCGACGACCATGCAGTTTCCGGTCGGCGCCCCCGGGTGTGCGGGTTCGTAGAACTGGCATACGGCGCAATCGGCACCGCCCGGCCCCGGATGCGGCACGTAGCGGGCGCTGGCCTTCGACTGCATGTCGGCCGCGGCGAAAGAGATCGGCAGTCCCCGCAACGCCCAGCCAGAGCGCCCCTGCGGCGCGGTCCCGGCATCTGCCCCCATGTTCGGCATCCTCGCAAATCCATCCCGCGGGCGGCCCCAGTGCGCCCGCGCGCCGCGAGTGTAGCCCGAACTCGTCAAAAACGATCATCAAATATATGATATTAAATAATATTCCCGGCCAGTTCCGGAAATTCCGGCAGCCGGGCCGCGAAACCGGCCTGCCTTGGGGCGGGGCATTGTCCGGCGGCGGTGCTCCGGGCGGGCGCGGGGGCGATCAGACCGGGCAGTTGGAGAAGGCGAGGTCGCGCGAAATCCGTTCCGCGGCGCTTCTGACCTCGGGCGCCAGCGCGGCGACGCGATCGTCATTCATGCGAACGGCCGGTGCGGTCACGCTGACGCTGGCGACGGGATGGCCCTGCCGGTCGAAGATCGGCGCCGCGACGCAGACGATGCCTTCCTCATGCTCGGCGCGGTCGAACGCCACGCCGTCGCGGCGGATCCGCTCGAACTCCGCGCGCAGGCCGGCCCGCGACGTGATGGTGCTCGGCGTATGGCGCGTCAGGGTGAGGCGGGCGAGGACATCGTCGCGCTCGGCGGCGGGAAGATGCGCGAAAATCGCCTTGCCCACGCCGGTGCAGTACAGCGGCCCGCGCCGCCCGATCGAGGAAAACAGCCGCAGCGCCTTCGGACTTTCCCGCTTGTCGACATAGATGATCTCGATGTCGTCGCGCACGGCGACGTGCACCGTCTCCTGCGTGCTGTGCCACAGCGCGTCGACATGGCGGGCAGCCACCTGCCGCAGGTCGATCGAGTCCCAGGCGCGGCTGGCGAGTTCCAGCAGGCCGAGCGCCGGCCGATAGGTGCGGTCGGGCGAATGATGGCGGACCAGCCCGGCATCGGCGAGTTCGCGCAGCAGCCTGTGCAGCGTCGCCTTCGGCAGGCCGGTCCGCTCCAGCAGGGCGTTGAACCCGGCGGGCGGCTCGGCGAGGCTGACGGCACGCAGCAGCGCCAGGGCCTTGGCAACGCTCGATGACGCCTCGTTGGCGGGAGTGTCGATCCTCATGGGACCTTCAGCGTAGAGCGGGACGTTGCGCTGTCAATTCGCTAACCCCCCTTGGTTGCAAAAAACCGAATTTATCCGCAGCGGCCAGAACGGGCTGCGAAATCCCCGCCATTCGCGGCGGCATCCCGGGCCGTGGCGCCGATGTCCGATCCGCATTTGACAGCTTGTAACAGCCCGCTTAGCATGAATATAGAACTAAGTTCCATTATACGGAACTACAACGGCCAACCGGCCCGATAACGCCGAAGAGAGCGAATGGAGGGGACATGAAGACCAGAACGATATTGCTTGCGGCCACGTGCATCGGCGCTGCCATGCTGACGGTCGCATCCGCACAGGCGGCGAAGCAGACTGCCGCGCAGATGATCCTGGGAACGTCGAAGGCGGTGTGCGTGAACCCGCACCCGAGCCACGCGAAGCTGTCGAGCCTCGTGGTCGGCTTCTCCCAGTCGCAGGGCAACCAGAACCCGTTCCGCGCCGAAGAGACGCGGTCGCTGCGGGAAGCCGCGCATCAGGTGCACGCGAAGCGCTACATCTACACCAACGCGCATTCCAACGAGGCGAAGCAGGTCGCCGATGTCGAGAGCATGATCAACCAGGGTGCGCAGGCCCTGGTCATCGCGCCGCTCAACTCGACCGGGCTGCAGCCGGCCTTCGCCCAGGCGGTCGCGAAACATATCCCGATCATCACGATCGACCGCGAGACGGCCGGAACCCATTGCTCCGACTTCCTGAGCTTCGTCGGGTCGGATTTCTACAACCAGGGTGTGATCGACGGCCGCGAACTGGCCAAGGCGACGGGCGGGCACGCCGTGATCGCCGAGATCCAGGGCGCCTACGGCAATTCGGTGGAAACCGCGAGAACCAAGGGCTTCGCCGCCGCGATATCGAAATATCCCGGCATGAAGGTCATCGCCGCGCAGACCGGCAACTGGTCGACGACCGACGCGCAGAAGGTGGTCAGCCAGATTCTGCTCGCGCATCCCGATGTCAACGCGATCTACACGCAGAGCGACACGATGGCCTACGGCGCCATCACCGCCCTGCGCGACGCCGGCAAAAAGCCGGGGCAGGTCAAGATCGTGACCATCGACGGCACCAAGCAGGGCGTGCAGGACATTGTCTCCGGCTGGATCTATGCCGATGACGAGACCAACCCGCGCTTCGGGCCGATCGCCATGCACGAGATTCAGAACTGGCTCGACGGCAAGCCGGTGCCGCAGAAGATCACGATCCGCGATCATCTCTACACGCCCGCCAATGCCAAGGCGGCGCTGGCCAGCGGCGTTCCCTACTGACGCCCATGTCTGTGCCGGTTCTTGAAACGGTCGCCGTTTCAAGGCGTTTCGGTGCGGTGCGGGCGTTGGAGGGGGTATCGCTGACGCTCAATGCCGGCGAGGTGCATGGACTTGCCGGCGAGAACGGCGCT
>NZ_AFPR01000538.1:0-16597 GCF_000219295.1 Acidiphilium sp. PM | reverse complement strand
TGGCCGCCGCAGGGACGAATGCCTCAACGAGCATCTGTTCCGCAGTTATCACCACGCAAGAGACATCATCGAAAAATGGAGGATCGGCTACGACCTGAACAAACCACACACGAGCCTCGACGGTCTCACCCGGACCGAATTTGCAAACTAGTCCAGAGCGGACCAAAACACGAACAGCGCCAACTTATGGACGCTGACAAATTGGGGAGCAGGTCAATTCCCTAATTCATTCGACATTCGGAATCGACTCAGCTCGGTTGCCTGACCGAGGATCGAGCGATCTCCGAAGCGGACGCAGCCTGCAATAGCGGCACGACCTGCGCCCGCAGCCATGCGAGTGCCGGATCACGGTCGTTCTGCATCGACCACACCAGAGCCACTGAAGGCAGGCGGAGGTCGAGTGGAATCTCCGCGACCGTGAGGCCGAAGCGCGGCGCATAGCGTGCTGCCATTCGCGCTGGCAACGTGGCGATGACCGGTGCCTCGGCGGCAGTAGCCAGAACGGTGAGAAAATCGGACGCCGCCAGCACCACATGCAGCGCCTTGCCGGCGCGCGCCAAAGCCTCGGACAGGCAGCCCTGGATATCGTCCTTCAACGTCATCAATGCATGCGGATGCGCAATGTAGTCGGCAGCGGTCAAAGGCAACCCGGGCTGCACGAGATCCGGATTGAAACAGCAAGCAAGTGACTGTTCAAACAGCAGCGTGCCGCAATGCCGTTCCAGTTCGTAGTCGAAACAGCCGATGGCAAGATCGAGTTCACCGTTATCCAGCATGCGATGTGCGTCACCCCGCGCAACCGAGCGGGTCAGCAAGCTGATGCCCGGAGCATGGGCCTGCAAATAGGCAGTCAGCCTGGGGAGCAGTAGAATCTCCAACTCAGACGAAAAGCCAAGCCGTACTATTCGCGTTTCGGATTGCGGGTCGAAGGGCTTGCCGTCTGTCAGGATGTTCTGAATCTGCAACAGAAGCTCGCGCAGCCGCGGCGCCAGCGCGATCGCCTTGGCAGTCGGATTCATCGCCGTGCCGACACGGACCAGAACCTCGTCATCCAGGAGAAGCCGCAGCGTTGACAGCGCGTGGCTCATGGCCGGTTGACCGAGTTTCAGCCGCTGCGCCGCCCGCGTCACGCTGCGCTCGGTCATCAGGGCGTCGAAGGCGACCAGCAGGTTGAGGTCGAAGGAACGGAGATTGAAGTGATCGATAGAGCGCATGACCGAAATCGATTTGCATGATGACCCCACGGACCATTGCTTCCCGTTCATGACGCAGCAATCCTCCAACGGCGCAGAACCCCCGCTCTCCTTCCGGGTCGGCGATGCGCTCGTGACCCGTATCCCTGAACTCCGCTGGACGAATGCCGATCCTGCCCGGCTCTATCCCGATCTCGACGCCGCAGCACTGGGCGCCTATGGCAGCCAACTTTCGGCCGGCTCCTACAATCCTGATACGGGCAAGCTCGCCCAGGGCACGCATTCCTGGCTGGTGCGGCATGCCGGGCGCGTCATTCTGATCGACACCGCCACCGGCAACGACAAGCCGCGGCCCAGCGCCCCGATGCTGGACCGTCTCGACACGCCCTATCTGTCCCGCCTTGCGGCCGCCGGGGTGACGCCGGAACAGGTCGATCTCGTCCTGCTGACGCATATTCATGCCGACCATGTCGGTTGGAATACGGTGCTGCAGGATAACACCTGGCAACCGCTCTTCACCCGCGCACGACATGTCTATTCCGAAACAGAGGCGCGTTACGCCGCCGCCTTGGACGGCTTCGCGCCTGCGCCCGATCTGCCTCCAGCAGATCTCGGCCGCGCGGATCATCCGCCCATGCCGCAGGTTTATACAGATAGTCTGAAACCCGTAATCGACGCCGGCCTGGGCCAGGCCATCGCGATCGACGGCAAGGAGATTGCGGACGGCCTCTCCTTCCATCCCGCACCCGGGCACAGCATCGACCATGCCGTTATCCGCCTACGCTCTCGCGGTGAGGAAGCCTGGTTCATCGCCGATATCATGCATCATCCGCTGCAGGCGTACCGGCCCGATCTGCGGTCGGTCTACTGCGAGTTTCCCAAGACAGCAGAGCAGTCGCGCCGCGGTGTATTGGCGCAAGCCGCTGAAAGTGGTGCTCTCTGCTTTTCCGCCCATTTTGCCGAAAGCGGCGCCGGCCGTATCACGCGGAACGGCCCAGGCTTCGCCTGGAAGTTCGTAAATCCCAAGGAAAACTCTGCATCATGAGCGACCTCGCCACCGAAAACCGGCTCATCCCGAGTGATACACCGGGCATTTCCCTCCATCTCCGCCGCAAGCGCCGCACCGGCATCGCCGCCTTCGGAGCAGAACGCACCCTGCTGCTCATGCATGGCGCGACGCTCCCGGCCGAAAGCCTCTATGACGTGCCGGTCGGCGAAGGCGCTTTCATGGATGTGCTGGCAGAAGCAGGCTTCGATGTCTGGGCGCTGAATGTGCGTGGCTTTGGCGGTTCGACCCGCCCCGCCGGCATGGTTGGGGCGCCGGACGCAGCCCCGCCTCAAGTCTCCACCGCGGAAGCGGTACGCGACCTGGCTACTGCTGTGGATCACATCCGGGCCGCGCAGGATCTTCTTCAGTTGACTCTCATCGGCATGTCCTGGGGCGGCACGGTGACTGGCACCTACAGCGCGACTCATCCCACCAATGTCGCGAAACTCGTCCTCATCGCCCCGCAATGGCTGAGCGACGGGCCGCCGCGCATTGATCCGGGTGGCCCGGTGCCGGCCTATCGCCGTTTCGATGTCCATGCCTTCCGCAACCGCTGGCTTGAAGGCGTGCCGACCGAGCGGCAGGAGGAGATTTTGCCCAGCGCATGGTTCGCCGCCTGGGCCGAAATCATTCTGGCGAGTGATCCGGCGTCCAAGGACGGCATCATTCGCGCCCCTGCCGGCGTCATCCAGGATGTGCGGGATTATTGGTCCGTTGGCCGCCCATTCTATGAACCGGAAGCGATCACCGCGCCTGTGCTGCTGCTGCACGGCGAATGGGATCTGGATGTGCCGCTGCCGCGCATGTCGGCCCTCTTTCAGCGCCTCACTGGTGCCCGCTATCGGCGCTGGATCGAGATCGGCGAAGCCACACATATGATGGTGATGGAACGCAACCGCTGGCAAATTCTGAGCGAAATCCTGCTTTTCCTCCGCACATTGCCTGGATAGCCGCAGCTCGCGATGCATCGCGAGTGGTCCTGAAAGCAGTGGGCTTTCGGTAGAAGCTCGAGTGCAAGGGCGTATGCAGGCCGCAGTTTGATGCCGGAATTGGCCATCCGGTTCACTGGGCGTCGTGACAGTCGTCCGCAGGCGACTAAATCTGGTGCCCGATCACACCCGGTGCCGCATGAAGGCGGAAGGTGGTCTGTCCAGGATCCGCTTGAACATTGTCGTAAAAGCCGCCGGGCTTTCGTATCCCTGATCCAGTGCGACGACCGTAACCGGTGTCCCGTCCGCGAGACGCGAGAGCGCAGCCAGGACGCAGGCCCGCTGACGCCAGTGGAGGAGAGTAGTCCCGGTTTCACGCAGGAAAAGACGGTTGAGGCTACGCCGACTCATGGCAAGGCCGCGGGCCCAGTCATCGGCCGTAATCCGGATATCGGGGGCGTGCAGGAAGCGACGGCACAGCTCCAGCAACGCGGGGGACGCAGGAAGCGGCACATGAAGGGGTAAAGCCGCGGCACGGCCGATCTCGTGCAGCAATAGTTCGAACAAAGCCCCATCCCGTTCCCCGGCTTTGTAGTCCGCAGACGCTTCCACCGCTTCGATAAGCAATTGTCGTAACAAGGGCGTCACTTGCAGCACTTCGCAGAATTGCCCGGAGCGTGGTGCGACAGGTGGATCGACATACACACTGCGCGTGCTTGCGCGCTGCATCAGGACCTGATGCGGATGGCCCGCCGGGATCCAGACCGCTTGCTGCGGCGGCACGATCCAGGTGCCGTTTTCCGTGTCCACCCGCATCGTACCCACGGCGGCGTAGAGCAGCTGCGCGCGGACATGGCAGTGCCATGATAGCAAGGTCCCGTCCGGGTAGTCTGTGCCGAAGGCCAATACCGGCCGATCGATGCCGTCGCTGCGGGCGACAGGGATCTGGCGGCTGTTCATCGTGGCGTTCCCGCTTTGGCGCATTCTCGAAAATATCTGACCTATCATCGCAAGCATGGCAAGATTTATCTGTGTAGAGCGATCCTGTTCGAAAGCGGGAATACGGCGTGCTGACCTACCTGATTCTGACTGTCTTTGGCGTCCTCAGCGGTGTGACAACGGTGCTCTTCGGCTTTGGCGGAGGCTTTGTCATCGTCCCGCTGCTCTTCTCGATCCTCACGGTGGATCTGGGGCGGGGTACGAGCGCGAATCCTGCCGCCATGCACGTGGCGGTTGCCACGTCGACCGCAGTAATGGTGGTCAACTCTTTCATGGCGACGATGCGACACGCACGGCTCGGCAACCTCGTCGCGGCTGAACTCTGGCCACTCGCAGGATACATCGCGATCGGCGCAGGTATCGGAGCGATGCTTGCGACCAGCGCTTCCGATGACGTCATGCGCTGGGCCTTCGTGGCCTACCTGGGCGTGACAATCCTGGATTGCCTGCTGCGGCGCGGCTTCCTGTCCAGGGCAGCAGACGACGGCCCCCTGCCGAGGATGCCGGCCCAGTTTACGGCCGTTGCCGGTATCATCATAGGCACGATTGCGACCTTTCTCGGCGTGGGGGGCAGCGTGATGACGGTTCCGATGAACCGGCGGCGGGGCATGGACATGACTCGGGCCACGGCCATGGCAACGCCGCTCACCCTGCCGGTGGCATTGGTCGGCGCGGGCATCTACATGCTGCTGCCAGCCGATGCCGTAGCGGTCTCGCAATGGCAAGTGGGGAGCGTCGATGGGCTCGCCTTCGTCGTTCTCGTGATCGGGTCCCTGCTGGGCATCCGCGCGGCAGCACCCTTCATCGGGCGGATTCCGGATGGCTGGCACGCCCGGACCTACCTGCTTCTTCTGGTCGTCGTGCTGATCGGCATGATCGTCTGATCGCCCGCGGAAGCAGGCCGTCCGCGCCGTCGTCGGCCTTTCCCTTCACGCGATCGCCGGGGCGGCACAAAATTACGCCCAGGGGCGGTCGCCGACAGACGTGGGAAAGCGCTCGCGAGAGGGAATTCTGTGCACGTGGGTGCCAGAGAGATTAAAGACCGCCCCCGCTATGTCGCTGGGGATGGGCGAAGCGACGCGTTTGCGCCGCTACCAGACATAGCGCACGGCGAAACCGAGATCTTGCATGGAGCTGTTATCGCCCCACGCTCCCTCCCAATAGACGTCACCGCGCCAATGTCCGGTTCCGATCACTTTCACTCCCGCGCCTGCCGTGTAAGCTGCTGTTGCTGCCACGGTCGCCGTCTGCACCGAACTCGCGAGTTGCAGCGTCTCAACGTTACTGTAGCGGCGCTGTCCGACGCTGCCATAGCCGCCGGTTGAAACGAACGGTTCGACAGTTCCGAAAGATCGGCGCAGGACCATGCCTCCGGTTATGCCCGCGGAGATCCGGCCGAGATCCGTGGCAAGCGCCTCATAGGTCAGACCCAAGCTGCCGGCCTCAGTCTCCACCACCGTCCCGATCTGTGTATGAGCGTAGGCCGCCTCGATATCCGGAGCCAGGAAGAACAGGCCCTGCCGCAGCGCATACTGCGCCCGCATCGCTGCCACGTCATAGAGTCCAGCCCCGCCGGCACGGGCACCGATGCCGAATTCCGGCACCGAGCGCTCGAAATTGTCAGAGAGACCGCCCACCGCATTACTGAAGGATATCTGGAGATGGCGATGATGATAAATCCCATAGAGGGCGATGCCGGTCTCTGTATTGTTTACCGTGCCGTAGCGGCCACTCGTGCCCGTGAACAACGCATTCACGGCAAAGCCCGCAATCCAGACAGGCGAGATCGGAAAGCCGCGTCCGACCAGCGTTCCGCCGGTGTGGAAGTCGAAGCCATTCGCGCTCCCGAAATTCCCGAGCGCATGCATCCAGACGCCCGAACGCGCCGAACCTGCACTATCGCCGCCAAGGATTGCGTCAATGTCGTCGAACAGCGCCTCGTTGATGGCGAACCGGCTCGCAACATAAGCCCGGCCGCTATCGACCAATACCGGCTGCGGGCTGAGTTCGAGATACACATCATCCGGCTGGTAAACAACGCTGGGGAGGATGTAAGGGCCGAAGCTGCCCGCGTAGCCGACCTGCGAGAAAGTCCCGGAGACCCCGCCACTCGCGTGGATAAGGTCGTACTTGCCGCCGATTGCGTAGGTGCCAGAGCCGAGATCGATACCGAGCGCGCCGGAAAGCGTCGCCCGTACGCTCGCCAGCAGCGGAGAATAGCCGGTGCCGATCGTCGGGGTCGCACGGAGCACCAGCAAGCCGCTCCCGCTCTGGATGTAGTCGCCGCTGAGCCTGACCGATTGCCTGGAGCCGGAGAGATCGAATGTCGCGTTGTTCGCCACCGCGGCGGAATCGGCAATTCCACCAGCGCCCGAGAGCGCAAGCGTGCCGGCATCGATCATCGTCGCGCCCGTGTAGGTGTTCGCCGCCGTCAGCACCAGCGCTCCGCCACCCTGCTTCACGAGATCACCGGCGGGACTCCCCGGGGTCGCGTTGGAAATCACGCTGCCGATCGTGGTGGTTTTGCCGCTGGCAATATCGAAGGTCGGATCGCCCTCGAGCACGATCGGGTCAGTTATGGTCGTCGTACCGGTGACACTCAATTCCGCGGGCATCGTGGCCGTACCCAGAAGCGCAAGCGTCCCCGAACCCAGAGCGCTCGCAGATGCGATCTGCAACGTGGCGCCGGCCAGGACCTGGATACCGCCGGTGAACGTATTCGCCCCGACGGGATCAAGGACGATGACGCCGCCGGCACCCGGATTGGACGAGATGATCAGATGCCCTGGCGTGCTGCCATTGGCATTCGAGAAGACGCCTGTGAAGACCAGCGTATGGCCGGCGGCATTCAGTGTGCCACCCTTGCCGGTGATGGTGAAGGAGGCAGACGAGGTGGCGTTGGCGTCGTTGGTCAGGCCGCCACCGTCGAACTCGGTGGTCAGCGACGATCCGACGTCAGATAATTGCCCGCCCTGACCGGAGATATTGGATTGGGAGAGAAGGAAGCTGACGTAGCCGTTTCCAGAATTTCCGGCGACCGAGATGGCGTTGCCGGAGCTGCCGGCGGTCGCCGAGATCAGTGTGAACCCGCTTGCTTCGTAAGAACCGCCGCCGCCACCGCCGAAGCTCAAATATCCCGAGCCGCCGCCGCCGCCCGAATAGCCACCACCGCCGCCGCCTTCGGTGGTGCCGGCTCCGCCGCCACCATAACCGCCCGCCTCGCCGTATCGGGCAACACCGCCAACGAGAGACGGGTAGGCGGCGCCGCCGGTCGCGAAAGAACCGCTGTTCTGCCCAGCGGTGAGAAAGCCGCCCCCGCCCCCACCATGGTCGTTGGGGTTAGCTGCGCCGCCATCGCCGTTGCTACCGCCGGCCCCGGCGCCCGCGCCACTGCCAGAGGCACCGGAGGTCGTGACCTGTCCGCCGCCGCCGCCGCCTCGATTGGAGCCAGCGCCGCCGCCGCCGCCCGCGACCACAACCAATGTATTGCTCGACTCATCGAAAACGAAGCTGCCGCCCCCGCCGCCCCCGCCGCCATAGGTCGAGCTGCTCCCGGCGCCACCTGCAATGAGGTTCAGGACCTCGCCCGCGGAAAAATCATAGTGGCCGACGATCACGGCACCGGCGCCGCCTTGCCGTGAATTGCCACCATCGCCGCCCTGGGCGCCCGCGACTGTGATCTGGTAGGTTCCCGTGATCGCGATGCGCAGGGTTTGGGCGGCGCCGGTATAGCCAAAGGTGACGCTCTGAGCCCAGGCATTACCGACAATTGGCAAGCAGGCGAGAAGGATGCCCGCCACGAGAGTCCCGCGGGATTTCGACGCGGCGAGGCGAGATGTCACAACAAGCACAATCCGGAGTTTCTGGCATGGCGGGTGAGGAAACCGCATATCCACTTTCTTGCTTGTGATTCGATGAGGCGAAAATCCGTTTCGTCGTCTTTAGGCAGCAAAGGGTTAATATTGTGAGTATCCGTTCAGGCAATGAGCCGGAAATGACGCCCAAGGCCTTGCCGAAATGGCTCAGCAATGGGGAAGCGACGTCGCGATCGCCGTGCGCAAAGACTCGGGATGAAGTCTCTTGTCGCCCTCAATGAGTGGTTGGGCAGCACTTTAGGTTCTGGCCTCAACTGATCCATGAGGTGACGGCGAGGACGAGACAGATACCTGCGAGGACGTTTCGTGCGGTTTTGTCGTACCGTGTGGCGATGGCACGCCAGTCCTTGAGCCTGTAGAAGGCGCGCTCGATGAGATTGCGCTTTCTGTAGGCGACGGGGTCGAAGGCCGGTATGGCGCGACGGTTGGGCATTGGCGAGATCACTGGCCTTGTGCCCTGCCTGGTGAGGAAGGCGCGGAGGTCATCGGCGTCGTAGGCTTTGTCGGCGATCGGGTCTTCTGACGGCGGCATGGTGGGCAGAAGGGCTCGGGCGCCGCTGATGTCGGACGCCTGTCCTGGCGTCAGCAGGACGGCGGCGATGCGCCCCTGCTCATCCGCGACGGCGTGGATCCTGGTCGTCCGTCCACCCCTCGACCGGCCGATCGCCTGGCTTTGCACCCCCCTTTTACCGCCCGCGGCCGCACGATGTGCCCGAACCAAGGTGCTATCCACCATGGCGATACGCGGCGGATCCGCGCAGGCGACAAGAGTGGCAAAGATCTCCCGCCAGAGGCCACGCTGGCTCCAGCGGTTGAACCGGTTGAATTCGCTGGTTCGTGGCCCTTAGAGCACTTTCCGATCCATCCGGATCGGATGTAGTGCTCTATAATATTGATAATTAAAGCATCTTTATTCGATCAGATGACTCCATCTGATCGGATGATGCTCTAGGCATCCGGAAGCGCTCGCCATCGCGAGCCCTCGCGAAAGCGATGCAGGATGCCGCTCAGCACCCGGCGCTCGTCAACCCGCGGTTTGCCGCCGAAATCCGGCGGCAGTGGCGCAATCGCTGCCCATTGCGTGTCGTTCAGCCAGAATAGCTCCGCCATCTTCCAAGCCCTCCGCAGAGACTTGAATCAAACGCGCCGCCGTAGTCATGCAATAGGTACAGAACCTAGAGCCGCGCTCTTGTGCTGCGCGGGGTATTGAGCAGCAGGTTAGTCTCGCTGGCGGTAATGCCGGGAATCAGCCGGACCCGGCGCAGGATGCCATCCAGATCGGCGAGGGTGGGTGAGGCCAACTCGACGATGAGATCCCACCGGCCATTGGTTGTATGGATCTCGACCACCTCGGGAAAGGCGCTGAGGGCGCGGACCACCCGGTCGGCGGCATGGCCTTCAACCTCGATCAGCATGAGGCCGCGTACCGGTGCGGCAACGGTATCGGCCCGCAGGATCACCGTGTAGCCGATGATCACGCCGCTCCGTTCCAGTCGGTCGATCCGTGCGCGAACCGTCGCCCTCGACACGCCGAGTTCGATCGCGAGGTCGGAAATGCTTCGCCGGCCGTCATGGCGGAGAAGGGTGATCAGCCTGTCGTCGAGCGGATCGTTCTGTACCATGAAGGAGGTGCCATTCTGATCAATTCAGCTTTTCAGAATGCTAGATACCACTTGAAAACATGTCAATTTTCCGGGTGCATTCCGCCGCCAGCCTCTGGTTTGATGTGTATGGCAATGGTGACGGAGGAGCAATCGATGATGCAGCGGAAGCAATGCCGGCTGATCGGTGTTCCGGTGCAGGATGGCGCCGGCAGGCCTGGTTGCGAGATGGGGCCGAGCGCGTTCCGAGCCGCAGGAATCGCGAGCGCCATCCGCGATCTCGGTCACGCGGTGGACGATCTCGGCAATATCGCACCCCGTCCGACAGCATCGAAGCCGCATGGCAACGGCACGGTGAAGTGCCTGCCGGAGGTTGCCGGATGGACGTCTTCTCTGGCCGAGGCTGCCTATTCGGCATTCGATGCCGAGGATGCCTTTCCGGTCTGCCTCGGCGGCGATCACAGTCTCGCTGCCGGGTCGCTGACCGGCCTGGCCCGCCGGGCGGCGGAGCGGCAGCGCGAATTCTTCGTGCTCTGGCTCGACGCCCATCCCGATCTCCACACGCTTGATACGACCC
Organism: Acidiphilium sp. PM; assembly: GCF_000219295.1. NCBI lineage: Bacteria > Pseudomonadati > Pseudomonadota > Alphaproteobacteria > Acetobacterales > Acidocellaceae > Acidiphilium > Acidiphilium sp. PM. The sequence goes on along the minus strand of NZ_AFPR01000538.1, from coordinate 6,375 downwards.
GAAGCGGCAACCTGCACGGCGTTCCGATGGCCTATGCCACCGGGCAGGCTGGGTTCGAGGGCTATTTCCCGCCGGCCGCGGCACGCATCCGTCCGGAAAATGTCTGCATGCTCGGCATCCGCAGCGTCGATCCGGCGGAGCAGCGCATCCTGGAAGGCGCCGGCATCACGGTTTACGACATGCGCGCCATCGACGAGCACGGCGTCGTCCCCCTGCTGCGTGACTTTCTTGCCAGGGTGGCGGCGGCGAACGGCCACCTGCATGTCAGCCTCGACGTCGATTTCCTCGACCCAGCAATCGCGCCCGGCGTCGGCACCACGGTTCCCGGCGGGGCCACCTTCCGCGAGGCGCATCTGGTGATGGAGATGCTGCACGACAGCGGCCTGGTCGGCAGCGTCGACCTCGTCGAACTCAATCCCTTTCTCGATGAACGCGGCCGCACCGCCATCCTGATGGTGGACCTGCTGGCCAGCCTGCTCGGCCGCCGCGTGCTCGACTATCCCACACGGAGCTTCTGATCATGATCCCGAACCTGAACATCGTGCCGTTCGTCAGCGTCGACAACATGATGAAGCTCGTGCTTCGCGTCGGCATCGAACGCTTCATCGCCGGCCTCGCCGAATATGTCGAGGAGGATTTCCGCCGCTGGGAGACCTTCGACAAGACGCCTCGCCTCGCCTCGCACAGCGCCGAGGGCGTGATCGAACTGATGCCGACCAGCGACGGCCGCACCTACGGCTTCAAATACGTGAACGGCCATCCGAAGAATACGCGCGAGGGGCGGCAGACCGTGACCGCCTTCGGCGTCCTGGCCGATGTCGGCACCGGCTATCCAGTCTTGCTGTCGGAAATGACGATCCTGACCGCCCTGCGCACGGCGGCGACCTCGGCGGTGGCCGCCCGCCACCTCGCGCCGCGGGATGCCGCGTGCATGGCGATCATCGGCAATGGCGCGCAGTCCGAATTCCAGGCCGTGGCCTTCCGCGCCCTGCTCGGCATCCGGCAGCTTCGCCTCTACGACATCGATCCGGCGGCAACGCGGAAATGCATCCGCAACCTCGCCGGGTTCGGCTTCGACATCACGCCCTGCCAGTCGGCGGAAGAGGCGGTGGCCGGCGCGCAGATCGTCACCACCGTGACGGCCGACAAGCAATACGCCACGATCCTGACCGACAACATGGTCGGCGCCGGCATCCACATCAACGCCGTCGGCGGCGATTGCCCGGGCAAGACCGAACTGCATCGCGACATCCTGATGCGCTCCGACATTTTCGTCGAATACCCGCCGCAGACGCGGATCGAGGGGGAAATCCAGCAACTCGCGCCGGATCATCCGGTGACCGAACTGTGGCAGGTCATCACCGGCGCCGCGCCGGGCCGCGCCAATCCGGGGCAGATCACCCTGTTCGACTCGGTCGGCTTCGCAACCGAGGATTTCTCGGCCCTGCGCTATGTGCGGGACCAGTTGGCCGGAACCGGGCTCTACGAGGGACTCGACATGCTGGCCGACCCCGACGAGCCGCGCGATCTGTTCGGCATGATCCTCCGGGCGGCCGCGCCGGCGCCGGCGAAGGCACCGGCCGGGGCCTGACCCGTACCCGGCGGGGCGCTGTCGCGATTCTTTGTGCGTCATCCCCTTTGATTTCCCTGCCGTTTGCGTCAATCTGTATCCGCGAGAGGAAATCGGATGCAGAACCAGAACACCGAAAGCCCGGACCGACCCCGAGATTTGCCGATCGCCGACGAGCAATTCTGCGACCTCGCCGGCGGGATGCGCCTCTGTTACCGGGTCCGCGGCAACGGGCCGCCGATCCTGCTGATCGCCGGCCTGCAATTGCAGTTGCACTCCTGGCCGGTCGCCATGGCGGATGGGCTGGTCGAGCGCGGCTTCAGCGTCATCACCTTCGACAATCGTGACGTCGGCCGCTCGTCCCGCATCGGGATCGCACCGCCCTCGAAGCTGCAACTGCTCCTGCGCCGGGCCCGGACGCAGGACTACGACCTGACCGACATGGCGGCGGACGCCGCCGGCCTGCTCGAATACCTTCGCCTCGGCCCCGCGCATGTGGTCGGCATGTCGATGGGCGGGATGATCGCGCAGACCCTGGCGGCGACACGGCCTGACCTGGTGCGCAGCCTGACCTCGATCTTCTCGACCACCGGCGCGCGGCGGGTTGGCCAGCCGGCGCTGGCCTCGCTGCTGCGCCTGCTGCAGGGGCCGCCGCGCACGCGCGAGGCGGCGGTGCAGCGCTTCGTCGACTCGATGCGCGCAATCGGAGGCCGCGGCTTCCCGATCGATGCGGCGGCGCTTGCCGATTACGCCGGCAAGGCCTGGGATCGTGGCGGCCCGGACCGCGATGCCGGCATCGTGCGGCAGATCACCGCGATCGTGAAATCCGGCGACCGGACCGCGATGCTGCGGCGGATCACCGCGCCGACCCTGGTGGTGCATGGCGACCGGGACCCGATGGTGCACCCGAGCGGTGGCCGCGCGACCGCGGCGGCGATCCCGGACGCGCGCCTCGTCGTCATTCCCGGCATGGGCCACGACATCGCGCCGGGCGTGGTGCCCCGGCTGCTCAACCTGATCTGCGACAATGCGGCGCGGCCCCCATCCGCGGCCGCCGGTTCCGGATCGCCCGGTCCAACACGCTGACGCGCAGGAAATCCGCCATGGACACCACCCTCGAACAGAAGCTGCTCCACTACGCGGAGAGCCACAGGAATCGCCGGAATGTACTGATCCATTGCGTATGCGTGCCGGCGATCGTCTTCGCGGTGGTGGGTGGGCTGGTGGCGATCAATCCCGTCGTGGCGGGTATCGCGCTGATCGCCGCCGTCATCTACTACGCCTTCATCGACCCCGATCGGATGGTGGCCTTGCGCGCCGCGGCGGCGATGGCGGCCGTCCTTGCGGCGATGCTCGCGCTCTGGACCCTCGTCATTCCGCCGTCAGCGATCCTGCCGCTCGCGCTTGGCATTTTCGTCATCGCCTGGATAGGACAATTCGTCGGCCATCACATCGAGGGCCGCAAGCCGTCCTTTTTCGACGATCTCCGCTACCTGCTGGTCGGCCCCCTGTTCGTGATGCACGAAATGCTGCCTGGCCGGCGGCAGACGTGACCGTGGCAGACATCGTGCCTCCCACCCGCCGCCGCTCTGGTTGACCTGCGTCAAGGCTTCACCCGGAAGAACGTGGAATAGAAAGCCGCGCGGCAGGAGTTGGGCCGCTTCAATTGCGGTGGAGCCGGCCATGGCGGATCGAAAACATCCTGCGCGGCAGCCGCCGCGCCGCCCCCCGCCGCGGGAAGTGCGGCCCTCGCCGAACGCGCCCGTCCTGCCTTCGCGTCGCCGGGCCGATAGCGGCACGACCGCCATGCCGGGCTTCGCGACGTTCGACCGCCTTTCGCGCGCGATGTTCGCGCGGATCAGCCAGGGTGTGTCGCCGCTCGCCGTCGCCGATGCCTGGACAGACTGGGCGCTGCATCTCGAACTGGCGCTCGGCAAGCAGGAGGCCCTGGCGATGCGCGCGGCGACGTTTCTGCTCCGGCTCGGCTTCTGGCTTCCTCGCGCGGCCATCGGCGAACCTGAAAATCCGCCCTTGCGCCCCCCCGAGGGAGATCGCCGCTTCGCCGATGAAGGCTGGTCGGCCTATCCGTTCAACGCCATCGTCCAGGGCTTTCTCGTCGCCGATGACTGGTGGCGGGAGGCAACACGACAGGTGCCCGGGCTGGTGCGGCGGCACGAAGCCGAGGTCGCCTTCATGGCGCGGCAGATCCTCGATATTGCCGCGCCCACCAACATCCCGTGGTTGAATCCCGAAATCATTCGCCGGACCTTGCAGGAAGGCGGGTTCAATCTGCTTCGCGGATGGTCGAACTGGATCGAGGACGCGGAACGTCTTCTGGCCGGGCAGGGCCCCTATGGCGCGGAGGCGTTTCCCGTCGGCGAGGTGGTCGCGACGACGGCCGGAAAAGTCGTCTACCGTAACGAACTGATGGAGCTGATCCAGTATGCGCCCGCGACGGCAAAGGTCGCGGCCGAGCCTGTGCTGATCGTGCCGGCGTGGATCATGAAATACTATATCCTCGACCTGACGCCCGAGACGTCGCTGGTTCGCTATCTGGTGACGAACGGCCATACCGTCTTCATCATCTCGTGGATCAACCCCGACCGGCACGATCGCAACGTCGGCCTCGACGATTACCGGCGCCACGGCGTGATGGCAGCCCTCGATGCCGTATCCCGCATCGTGCCCGACCGTGCCATTCACGCCTGCGGGTATTGTCTTGGCGGAACGATCCTCGCGATCGCGGCTGCGACCATGGCGCGGGATCATGACGACCGGCTGGCGAGCCTGACCCTGCTCGCCGCGCAGACCGACTTCGCGGATGCCGGGGACCTGATGCTTTTTCTCGACGAGCGGCAATTCCTCCTGCTCGAGGACCTCATGTGGGATCAGGGCTATCTGGATACCCGGCAGATGGCCGGAGCATTTCAGGCGCTGCGCTCCAACGAACTGGTCTGGTCGCGGCTGATCCGCAACTACATGCTGGGCGAGCGTGACAGGATGACCCCTCTGTCGGCCTGGAACAGCGACCAGACCCGCATGCCGGCACGTATGCACAGTGAATACCTTCGCGGGCTGTTTCTCGAAAATCGGCTTTCAGCCGGCCGTTTTGCGGTCGAGGGGCGGGTCATCGCCCTGCGGGACATCCGCGTCCCGCTGTTTGCCGTTGCCACCACGCGCGACCATATTGCGCCCTGGCGTTCGGTCTATAAGATCGCGCTATTCGCAGATACGGATATCACGTTCGTGCTGGCATCCGGCGGGCACAATGTGGGAGTCGTGAATCCGCCGAACCAGTCCATAGGCACATTCCAGATCCTGACGCGCCGCCACGGCGAGCGCTATGTCGATCCGGACACCTGGGCAACGCTCGCCCCGGAGCGCCAGGGAAGCTGGTGGCCGGCGTGGCGTGACTGGATCGGCGGCGTCGGCACGGGCTGCGCGGCAGATCCGCCGCCGATGGCAGCGCCATCGCGAGGATTGCCGGTGCTCGGCGATGCGCCGGGGGCGTATGTGCACGAACGTTAGGTTCTGGACTTAACTGATCCACGCGGTGGCGGCGAGGACAAGACAGATACCAGCGAGGAAGTTTCGTGCGGCTTTGTCGTAGCGTGTGGCGATGGCGCGCCAGCCCTTGATCCTGCAGAAGGCGCGTTCGATGAATTTGCGCTTCTGTAGGCGACGGGATCGAAGGCCGGCATGGCTTGGCGGTTGGGCATGGGTGAGATCACCGACCTGCTGCCCTGCCGGATGAGGAAAGCGCGGCGGTCGTCGGCTCTGTAAGCCTTGTCGGCGATCAGATATTCTGGCGACGGTATGGTCGGCAAAAAGGCTCGGGCGCCGCTATTTCGGATGTCTGTCCTGGCGTCAGGAGGATAGCGGCGATGCGCCCCCTCCTCATCCGCGACGGCGTGAATCGTGGTCGCCCGTTCACCCCTCGACCGGCCGATCGCTTGGCTTTGCGCCCTGTACCTATCTGGACCTATCTGGCCGCGGCTTATGATTCTTCATAGCCGTGTCGGGCTGATCGGTTGAGAGCAGCCCTTTTGCCCCCTTTGCCGTTGAGCACCTTGGGGGGTTACGCGCGCCTCATCCGGTCGCCCGTTTTGTACGCCCAGTGGGGAGTCGCGCCTTGACTGATTGCAGCCGTGAGCGCCAGTACAGGGAACGGCGAAGCGGCGCGGCGGCTTGGCACAACAGCAAGCGGGAGGTAGCCATCGACACTGAATCGCTCGCCCTCGTCGGCATTGACTGGGCGAGCAGCGCACACCAAGTCCGCTCGATGGGAGCCGAAGCAGCCGGTCCAGCGAGCGTTCGCCATAACGCCGCCGGGATCGGCGCTATGGTCGATTGGTTGTGCAGCCAGGCCAAGCAGCCGGGCCAGGTCAGCGTTGCAATCGAGACGCCGCATGGGCCGGTTGTCGAAGCGCTGTTGGACCGCGGCATCGCCGTGTTCGACATCAACCCCAAGCAGCTCGACCGTTTCCGCGACCGCTTCTCGCCGGCCGGTGCCAAGGACGACCCCCGCGACGCCCTGGTGTTGGCCTCGTCGCTGCGCACCGATTGTCACTGTTTTCAGCGCGTGGAAGCACTGGACCCTGCCGTCGTGGAATTGGGCGAGTGGTCGCGTATGGCCGAGGAACTCAAGGGGGAGTGTATCGGTCTGGCCAACCGCGTCCGTCAGCAACTTTGGCGATACTACCCGCAGGTCCTCGATCTCACCGAAGACGTCGGCACCGACTGGGCGCTGGCGCTGTGGGCACTACCCTGAATTTTGTGTGTGGTTTGGATAATGGGTAGAAAGG
>NZ_AFPR01000539.1:0-1981 GCF_000219295.1 Acidiphilium sp. PM | reverse complement strand
CCGAGGTGGGCAGGATGAGATAGACTGCGTGGAGGCTTCGCAATTCCAGATGGAGTGCTTGCGGATGGGGCATTGCCATCCACGGATGCGGTCCAGGTGATCCTGAAAGTGCATTTCCCATCCGCGCCACGATACAGCATCATTATTGGAATCAGAAAATGCGAAAATCAGGAATTTCGCACGAGCGTGGCGAACTTGGGGGGGGGTAGCAGCAGCGGGCAGCTGTAATTACAGCGGTCGGATAGGGGTTAAAGGGCTTATTGGAATGGCAAACTCGGCGAGGCTGGTTCCGGAACTGGTGGTTTCGGACTTGGAGGTGAGCCTGCGTTTTTGGTGCAATCTGATCGGCTTCTCCGTAGCATTCGACCGGCCGGAAACCGGCTTCGCATACCTGGACCTTGACGGTGCTCAGGTAATGCTTGAGCAGCGCAACACGGCAGACGACCAATGGGTGACGGGGCCGCTCGAAGCACCACTTGGTCGTGGCATCAATTTCCAGATCAAGACACCGACCCTCCGGCCGATCCTAGACCGACTGGCAAAAGCGGGATGTTCGCTATTCAAGGAGCCTGAGGAGGCGTGGTATCGAGCCAACACGGTTGAATTCGGCCAGCGACAGTTTCTGGTCATGGACCCGGATGGCTACCTGCTTCGTCTGATCGAAAACATTGGCCAACGTGCTTTCAATGATACCACCAAAATTTAGTATCTGCTTGTCGATGCGCCTGAATGACCTGCAAGTGTCAAAGCCCGGTCGTTTCCGGCTGGTGCGTAATTCACAAGTTATGCGACAATCGGTGACCTAGCTGGGGGAAAGCGGAACGGCTGCTTTAAACAAAGGCTTCTGAGATACCGGACAAACCAACCACTCCCGAGTTTGGCAGATGATAGATGGGTAGGGGCCATTTCCACGAAATGCTAGCGTATATCTTAATAATATCTTACGGGAACACAGCCCCTGCTGTCTTGGCCGCACCCGCAGAGTCAGGATATAGCGATACATCCCAGATGCCATGTTCCAGGCGCAGCCGATCTCGGATTGTCGCTTTGAGTGTTTTTGGAATTAGGTATCGAGCGTGCGATTCAGGTTTGTTTAATAGTTGTTCTATTCGTTCAGCGTGATCTCGGTCGAATATCGATGTAAGAGAATAAAGACCGTCTTGGGCATTTTGTCGGCCAAAACCTGTCGGATAAGTCATACACACAAAAAAATCTAGACCTTTGCCCGGGTAAAATGCCGCCTTCTCAAATTCGTATTTCCATTCAGCCGGGTTTGACCACTGCGATACACCCTTCTTCATGTATTCGCTTTCATCGAACCCCCAAATCTCGCCATCTTCGTCATCATCACAGCAAACCGCAAAATATGCAGCCACAAAGGGTGAGCGCGACCAGTCAAGCAGACGAGTCCGCACACCATGATGGCGCAGTATAGCGAGTGCGATAAGATCATCTGTAAGAGCGATTATTTCCCCTGGGTGTGAGAAGAACCTGGCTGAAGCACGAAAGATGTCTATGCTCCTACGCTCAAGGTTGATCTTCTCAGGACGGGATTTCCCGTTCATCGCATCACGGTCAATCGATGGTATCAAACAATTGTAACATTTTGACTGGCCTCGCGAATACCACTTATCCCCGCGCCACCTCATCAGAAGCTCGAATACTTCACCCTCTGTTGCCAATGTATGAGTTTTCCAGGTCATCTATGCACGATGCACTCGAAATCTGGAGCTTCGCAAGCCGCGATTAGGTGGAGTTGAATGTCTGATTTCGGGATCACGCGATCTGAAGTCTGGCGGCTGCCATGGTCGTTTTCACCGGGGCCAGGGTTGTCGCACAACTTAGGATTTATGCGACAAAGCATATTGTCGCGGTGGATCAGTTGAGATGGCGGCCTTGTCGGTACGCCATACCAAACCTGCCCGCCTGCTCCCGGCCCAACCCCCCGGGCCTTGCTCACCCGTGCAGACCGGGTGCCTCC
>NZ_AFPR01000540.1:0-1945 GCF_000219295.1 Acidiphilium sp. PM | reverse complement strand
GATTTTTGCTGAGCGGTTCGGGGAACTGGCATCATAGGCGCGCCGAACCGCGCGACTGGATACCATTGTTCAGCATCTTGGGTTGGCACTGGGCGGTCGACCAGCAGCGTGTCGTAGGCGTTGATGACTGGCCAAGCTGGCCAAGGTTCCGCCAGCCATTGGTTGGTGGAAAGCCAGCGGAGGGATGGCGGCGCAATTTCCGCTACGGCACGATCGTCTGTGATCTTGAACGACGGCGCACGATTGCACTTTTACTCGATCGAGAGCCGGTGACGACGCAAGCATGGCTTGCCGGGCAGGCACAGATCGAGATCGTCGCGCGCGACCGTGGCGGCGGATACGCGTTGGCTGCTGCCAGAGCTCTCCCTCGCCACGCAGGTCGCGGATCGATGGCATCTCATGGAGAATGCCAGCCACGCCTTCCTGAATGCCGTGCGCAAATCCATGCGCAGATACTCCAGGCAATCAGCGCCGCCACCATCAATCCAGAATTGCTGACGTCGGCGGAGCGCCTGCAATATGACAGCTACCTTTGGCGCAAGGAAACCAATGTCGTGATCAGCGATCTCGCGAAGGATGGTCTACCGATCAAGGCGGCCGAGCGCGGCACCGGCCATAGTCGCAAACTCGTCTGTGATATCTTGCGTGGCCAACGCACCGAGATTTTTCGGGCACGGCAGAGTTCTATCGAGCCATATCTGCCCTGGCTGGACGAACAATGAGCCGCGGAGCAGCGGAATAGTGCCGAGTTGTGGCGACAACTCAGGCAACGGGGCTTCCAGGGGAGTCTACGGGGAGTCGGTGAATGGGCGTCTCGCCGCAGGAAGGCCGAACAGGCCGAAAGAGCCATTGGCTATACACCTGCCGCCCGGAAGATCGCGCAGCTCATGACCATCGGCTGGGACGGCCTGAACAAAGCGGAGGCCGTGACGCTCGCCGCTATCGAAGCCGGCGCGCCGCGGCTCACCGAAGCCCGCGACATCATCGTCGCCTTTCAAAACATGATCCGCAGGAAATGCGACGCCGATCTGGTGCCGTGGCTCGATTGGGCCCAGAACAGCCTCGTCACCTCATTCGCCGTGCGGGCATCCTAAAAGATCAGCCCGCCATCCGCATGGCGATCACATCGCCCTGGTCCAATCGCCAGACCGAAGGCCAAATCACCAAGCTCAAGCTCGTAAAGCGCCAGATGTACGGCCGCGGAAAGCTCGACTTGCTCGAAGCGAGTCTCATCGGGTCCATGTGTACCGGACAACACCAAAATTGCGCCAGAGCCAATCTTGCACACCGATTGACAATCAGGACTCTATCATTCGAAGGAAATGCCCCTCGTAGTGAATGTTTGACAAGCAAGTGGATTTGCTTGATGAGAACAATGGCCATTTGGAGTGATATGGAAATGATTAGATACAATATAGATATTGATCATAATTACATAGAAAATTATGACAAGATGGTAAAATTATAATTATTTTATTAATCTATGGATAATTGAGGGTTGTGCTATGAAAAGAATTGAGAATTGGCTTTTTTTCAACAACTATAATATATGTTATAAATAAATATGAGAAAAATAAATATAATATAATTAATATAGTTAATTCTATTTATAGAATTGGAGTTCCAGATGTAATTATAATTGATAGATTGGGAATAAATTCAGAATTAGAACAAGGAAATAGGTATTTTAAGTATTTTTCTAAATATAATAATGTTTCTCCTAATGAAATATTATCAAATAGAGAAAAATATTTATGTCACGATAATATTGTTGTTGTAATAGATGACAATGTATCTTATCAATCTGGATATATAAATAGACATTATTTAAATCGATTTTTCCGTGGAATCAATGATGGGCTTCATGTTGGACCTATTCTTGTAGATATAGAGCGGCTTTCGACCGGTCTGAATCGCGAGGGGATTCCCATTGGCGTTGATTTCT
>NZ_AFPR01000541.1:0-1204 GCF_000219295.1 Acidiphilium sp. PM | reverse complement strand
TTCTGTGACTGCCATTCGTCGTTGGCCTCGAGCAGCACGGCCCCGATCAGGCGGATGATTGAACCTTCATTGGGAAAGATGCCGACGACATCGGCGCGGCGCTTGACCTCCTTGTTCAGGCGTTCGAGCGGATTCGTCGAGTGAATTTTGGTTCGGTGCTGGGCGGGAAAGTCCATGTGCGCCAGCACGTCGGTTTCACTGTCGTCGATGAACGCGCCAAGTTTTGGCCATTTGCCCCGGAGCTGGTCGGCCACATGGCGCAGGGTCTGGCTGGCACTGACGCGATCCGGCTGGATAAACGCCTGACGCAACGCTGCAGACACCATGCTCTGCTGCCCCTTCGGCACATAGGACAAGGCGTTGCGCATCCAGTGAACGCGGCATCTTTGCCAGGATGCCCCCATCACCCGGCGGATCGCCGCCTTCAACCCTTCATGAGCATCGGAGATCACCAGTTTCACCTCACGCAACCCACGGCGGACCAAGCTCTTGAGAAAGGTCGACCAGAAGGTCTCCGCCTCGGACGGGCCGATGTGCAGGCCGACGATCTCGCGCCGACCGTCGGTGTTCACCGCCACTGCGATTATCGCCGCAACTGAGACGATCCGCCCACCTTCGCGCTGCTTGAGATAGGTCGCATCCAACCACAGATACGGCCACTCGCCGGCGAGTGGCCGGTCGAGGAAGGCGTTCACCCTCTCATCGATGTCCTTGCACAGTTTCGAGACCGTGCTCTTGCTGATCCCCGTCAGCCCCATGGCCTGCACCAGCTCGTCTACCCGCCGGGTCGAGACGCCGCCAATCCAGGCTTCCTGGATGACCGCGGCCAGCGCCTTCTCCGAGGTCCGGCGAGCTTCCAGGAACGGCGGGAAGTAGCTCCCCTGCCGCAGCTTCGGGATCCGAAGCTGCAAGCTGCCAAGCCGCGTGTCCAATGCGCGTTCCCGGTAGCCGTTGCGATAGGTCGCGCGCTCGCCGCTGCGCTCGTAGCGGCTGGCGCCGATCAGCCCATCCACATCCGTCTCCATCAGCAGTTGAACCACCGCCTCCGCAACGCTGCGCAGAAAATCGCCGTCCCCGGCTTTGGCCAGTAGCTCAGCCAGTGGTAATCTATCTTCGGTCATCGGGTTCTCCAGGCTTCAGGTTGAAGTCTCGCAACTCCACCATAGCCGACTGATCCGATGGCCACCTCAAACTACACCGTTAC
>NZ_AFPR01000542.1:0-15435 GCF_000219295.1 Acidiphilium sp. PM | reverse complement strand
CGCCTCGTCGCGCAAGGCCGCAGGGTTGGGTGCCGGTCCTGCGGCAGCAGGTCGCGGCCGGCGGCTTCAAGCGCGGGGGCGGCGCGGAGAATGCCGGCAATGCCATAGCCGGTGCCGAGATCCTCCAGCGCCGCGAGTTCGGCGGACTCGGTCACGCCGAGCACCGTGCCGGCAATCCGCGCCAGCCCCCCCGCCGTGCCGCGCGCGTAGTCGAGAAAGGCGGCGCGGTCGGGAATCGGTTCGGCTTCGGCCTCGCGCGCGTCGATCAGCGCCGTGAGGGCGGCATCGGAAAAGATGCCTTGGGCCAGCCCGGCACGGAGTTCCACGGCGAGCGGATGGGCGCGATCGGCGCCTTCAACGACCTCGCGCCACCATTGCAGGCGAATCAGCGCGAGCGGCGGCTGGCTCGCGACTTCGCGCGCCCGGGCCAGTTCATGATTGAAGGCGTAGAGCACGAACAGCCAGCGTCGCGATTGCGGCGGGGCGAAGATCGCGCCGAGGAAGCGGTCGGGGTCGGCGCGGCGGACCTGGGCCGCGAGATCGGGTTCGTTCATTGCGGAACTCTTTCGATGCTTGACGCTGGCAGGGCCGGACCATAGCTACCGGACGAGCGGTCGGCACGCACCGTGCCGGCGCCGAAACAGAAGCCCAAACCGGATCGGAGATGCCCCATGGCCTTTGAACTCCCCGCGTTGCCCTATGCGCACGCAGCCCTTGCCGCGCATGGCATGTGCCAGGAAACGCTCGAACTGCACCACGGCAAGCACCATCAGGCCTATGTGACGGCGCTGAACGGTTTCGTCGAGAAGAACGCCGACCTGCAGGGCAAGAGCCTCGAGGAGATCGTCGCCTTCACCTACAACAAGGCCGATCTCGCGCCGGTGTTCAACAATGCCGGGCAGCACTGGAACCACAATCTGTTCTGGCAGTGCATGTCGCCGACCGACGGCGGCAAGCTGCCGGGCCGGCTGGAAGCGAAAATCGCCGAGGACTTCGGCGGCGTCGCGCAGTTCAAGGACGCGTTCAAGACCGCCGGCACCACCCAGTTCGGCTCTGGCTGGGCCTGGCTGATCCTGACCCCCGGCGGCAAGCTCGCCGTGACAAAGACGCCGAACGGCTCCAACCCGGTCGCCACCGGCGAGGGCAAGCCGCTGCTCGGCCTCGATGTGTGGGAGCACTCCTACTATCTCGATTTCCGCAACCGCCGGCCGGACTATATCCAGAACTGGCTCGACAAGCTCGCCAACTATGCCCACGCCGAGCACCTGCTGGGCTGAGGCCGGGCAAGACCCGCCGTTGCAGGACGGCCCCGGCGCGAACCGCCGGGGCCGTTCCCGTTTCCGGGCCTACTTCTTCTTCGGCTCGGCCGCCTTGGTCTCGGCCGGCTTCGAGTCGGTCAGCACGCTGCTGATGGTGCTGCGCAGCACGGTGATGCGGACGTTGGGGGCGATATCGACCTCGATTTCCTCGGCGCCATCCAGAGCCTTGGCCACCTGGCCGACAATGCCGCCGCCGGTCACCACCTTGTCGCCGCGGCGGATGGCGGCGAGGCGTGCCTTCTGCGTCTTGGCCTGCTGCTGCTGCGGGCGGATCAGGATGAAGTAGAAGACGATGACGATCAGCACCAGCGGTGCGAAATTGATCACCGCCGCCATTGCACCGGAAGGTGATGACGAGGCAGCGGCGTAGGCGGTGGCGATGAACATGCGGGATACCCTGATCTGATGTGGTGAAGCTTGTCCTTGGTCGGGCGGGACCATAGTTTGCACGCCCGCCCCGTCAAGCCGCGCGGGACGCGCCTGCCTGAGGAGACGTCATGGACCAGCCGACACACGACCTGCTCGCCCGCATCGCCGATGCGCTCGACCGCCTCGCCCCGCCGCCGCCGCCGCCGGCCGAGGTGAGCGCGCACGATGCCTATGTCTGGCATCCCGAGCGCGCGGCGCTGGAGCCGGTGGATCAGGTCTCGCGCGTGCCGATCGGGCTGCTGCAGGGCGTGGAGCGGCAGAAGGACATCCTGACCGAGAACACGCTGCGCTTCGCCCGCGGCCTGCCGGCCAACAACGCCATGCTCTGGGGCGCGCGCGGGATGGGCAAGTCCTCGCTGGTGAAAGCGGCGCATGCGGCGGCGAACCGGGCGTTTCCCGGCAGCCTCGCGCTGATCGAGATTCATCGCGAGGACATCGCCACCCTGCCGGCGCTGCTCGACATCCTGCGCGGTCAGCCCCGCCAGTGCCTGATCCTGTGCGACGATCTCAGCTTCGAGCGCGAGGATGCCGACTACAAGGCACTCAAATCGGTGCTCGATGGCGGCATCAAGGGCCGGCCGGACAACGTGCTGTTCTACGCGACCTCGAACCGGCGGCACCTGATGCCGCGTGACATGATCGAGAACGAACGCAGCACCGCGATCCACGCCTCGGAGGCGACGGAGGAAAAAGTATCGCTGTCGGATCGCTTCGGCATCTGGCTCGGGTTTCACAATTGTGATCAGCAGACCTTCTTCGCCATGATCGAGGGCTATGCGAAGGCGTTCGCCCTCGATGTCGACGCCGAAACCCTCCATGCGGAGGCCGTGGAATGGTCGGTGACGCGCGGCGCCCGGTCGGGGCGGGTGGCCTGGCAGTTCATCTGCGATCTCGCCGGGCGGCTCGGCCGCCGGATCGAGGCCGGCGCGGCGCCTTGACAGCCGAGGGCCCGCCCCTGAAGACAAGGACGTGACGGACGAGACCGATCAGCGCCGGTGCCACGCATGAGGACGGAGGGGGCGACCGCGAACGGCGCCATTCCGCCCTGGCAGCCGGACGAGCTGGGCCTGCCGCGGGCGACGGCGGCGGGGCTGGTGATTGTCGGGCTGATCGCCGCCGCGGCGTTCTACGCCGCGCGCCATCTGCCGCGCTACCGCACACCGCTGGCGCCCGCCACCACCGTGCATCTGGTCCGGCTCGCGCCCCCCCTGCCCTTGCCACCGCAGCCGGTGCAGCCGCCGCCACCGCCGCTACCCGTGCCTCCCCCGCCGGTTCCGCCGCCGCCGCAGCCGAAACCGCTGCCACCGCCGCCCGCACCCTCACCCATGCCGCCGCCCAAGCCGCTGCCGAACGTGGTGCACCATCCGCCACCGCCACCGCACCCGCGGCCCAAGCCGCAGCCGGTCCATCGCCCGGTGCCGCATCCGGCGCCGCCGCCACCCAGGGCAAAGAAGGCCACCGCCGCAACCGGCCTTCGATTTCGCGCAATACGCCGCCGGACTTCGCGGGCCGCTGCAGCGCGAAGTGCATGTGACGCAGACAATGCGCATGCTCGGCGTGAATGGCACGGCATTCATCGAGTTCACCCTGGCGCCGAACGGAAAGCTGCTTTCGGCGCAGGTCTACCGCAGCAGCGGCAACCCACTGATCGACCGCGCGGCGCTGGATGCCGTCCGGCACCACCGCTTCCCGCCCTTCCCCGGCACGGAGGACAAGACCTTCGCGGTGCCGATCGAGATCAGGGTCGGGGAGTGACAATCCAGACCGGCTGAGCCGATGCGGCGCGGTTCAGTCCTGATGCGATCGCGCCTGCTGGCGGCGGTGATTCTGGCCATGGTCGCGGCAGGGCCGAGCTTCAGCGCGGGACGCTGCGACACGGTGGTGGTGCCGCCGGGGCTCGGGCTCGGCACGCCGCCGGCGAGCGTCGATTCACTCAACCCGTTCCTGATCGGCTCCGCCTACGATGCCGAAGCCGCCGGCCTGCTCTATGACGGGCTGCTCTGGATCAGCCGCAACCACACCATCACCTGGTCGCGCAGCATCGCATCGGCGATCGAGGTCTCCGATGACAAGACCACCTTCACCGTGACGATGAAGCCTCGCACCTGGTCGGACGGCGTACCGGTGACGGCGGAGGACGTGAAATTCACCTTCGACCTGATCCGCAAGCTCGGGAAAACCTATACCGGCTACGGCCAGGGCGGCATGCCGGGGCTGGTGAAGTCGCTCAACGTGCTCGGGCCGCACCGCTTCCGGGTGGTGCTGAAGCGGAGCGTGAACCCGACCTGGTTCGAACTGACCGGCCTCAGCCAGCTGACCCCGTTTCCCGCCCATGCCTGGACCCGCTATTCCGTCAACCAGATGTGGCGGCTGCAATCGACGCCCTCGTTCTTCCGGGTGGTGGACGGCCCCTTCCGGATCGGCCGCTACGTCATGGGCCGCTACATCAGTTTCGTGCCCAACCCGACCTATCAGGGCCACAAGCCGGACATCCGTCGGTTCATCATGGTCTTCCTGAATTCGGACGGCGCGGTGTTCGAGGGGTTGCGCACCGGCACGCTCGATGCCGGCAACCTGCCCTTCTCGCTGTGGCGGGCGCAGCGGAAGCTGCCCGACGCGCGGGAGCTGCGACTGCCGCCAAATTTCGGCTTCGACTACATGGAACTGAGCTATCGCAACCCGAAAGTCGCCTTCTTCCGCGATGTGCGGGTGCGCCAGGCGATTGCCGACGCAATCGACCAGAAGCGAATCATCCGCCTGCTCCTGCACGGGACAACGAAGCCGCAACACGGGCCGGTGCCGGTGGACCCGCCGACCTTTCTCTCGCCCGCGGCGAAGGCCGGGAAATATCCCGTGGGTTATGACACGGCAAAGGCGAAGGCCCTGCTCGCCGCCGCGGGCTGGAAACCGGGACCGGACGGCATCAGGATGAAGGACGGCAAGCGTCTTGCCTTCACCGACGTGATTCCCTCCGGCAACGTGACCGGCCAGCTCGGCGCCGAGCTGATCCAGGCGGATCTGCGCGCCGTCGGCATCGCGATGACGATCCGCGAGGTCACGTTCAGCCAGATGCTGGTGCTCAGCTACAAGCCGCTTCAATGGGAGGCGATGCAGTTCGGCTGGGCGCTCGGCGTCTACCCCGACGATTCCGCCCAGCTTGCAAGCGACGGCGCGTTCAACCAGTCCGGCTACAGCGACGCGCGGATGGACGCGCTGCTGAAGGATGTGCAGACGAAGCCGGGCCTGGAACCACTCTACGCCTATCAGGATTATGCGGCGGCACAGCAGCCGGAAATTTTCCTGCCCGAGCCTGGCAGCGTGGTGCTGGTGCGCAACGGGCTCGAGGGCGTGCGGAAGTTCCTCAGCCCGACCGGCGCGTGGTCACCGCAATACCTGCACTGGGCGCCGGGCGCGTGTGGTGGGCGCCGGTGAGGCGGGTGATCCTTTCGCGCCTCGCCGCTTCGGCGCTGACGCTCGTGCTGCTGGTGACGATCGTGTTCTTCATGGTGCATGCGACGCCCGGCGGCCCGGCCTATTCCATCCTCGGCCAGAAGGCGACGCCGGAGGCGGTGCGCCAGCTCAATGTCCGGCTCGGCCTCTCGGCGCCGTTGTGGAGGCAGTATCTGGTCTGGTGGGCGCATCTTCTCGAAGGGCGGCTCGGCTATTCCTATCTGCTGAACCGGCCGGTGGCCGGCCTGATCGCGGCATACGCGGCGAACACCCTCGCCCTCTATCTCGGCGCCATCACCCTTTCGGTGCTGCTTTCGATCGCCATCGGGTTGGTGCAGGGGGCCTTCTGGGGCCAGTGGCCGGCGCGGCTGATCGGTGCGGCGCAGCTCGTCCTCTACGCCATGCCGGTGTTCTTCGCCGGCACGATCCTGATCCTCTATGTCGCGGTGAAATGGCGCTGGCTTCCGGCAGGCGGCATTGCCGATATCCGGCACGCCGCACCGGGAGTGGCCGATTACGCCCGACATCTGATCCTGCCGGTGGTCACCGTCGGGCTGCTGGGAACCGCCGGGCTGTCGCGCTATTTCGGCGCGGCGGTGCATGAGGAACTCGGCAAGGACTACGTGCGCACGGCGCTGGCCAAGGGGCTCGGGTTTGGCGCCGTGCTGCGCCGGCACGTCTTGCGCAACGCGCTGCGACCGCTGGTAACGATTCTCGGCCTGTCCTTTCCCTACATCTTCGCGGGCTCGGTGCTGGTCGAGACCGTGTTCGACTATCCGGGGCTCGGCTTCCTGCTGTGGCGATCGGCATTGTCGCAGGATTATCCGGTGATTTCCGCGATCGTGTTGCTGATCGGCGTGCTGACGGTGATCGGCAACCTGCTCGCCGACCTGGTCAATGGCTGGCTCGATCCGCGGGAGCGCTTCGAATGAGCGCAACGAAGGGCGCCCTGCCCCGCCCGGTTTCGGCGCGGCTGGCCGCATGGGTCGGTGCCCGTGGGACACTCGCGGGCGGCGCGGCGCTCGCGCTCGCGATCTGCGGCTTCAGCCTGTTTGGCGGCCTCGCCTGGCACGCCAGCCCCTATGCGATCCACGGCCACCACACGCTGATGGCGCCGACGCGCGCATTCCCGCTCGGCACCGACCAGATCGGCCGCGACCTGCTGGCCCGGCTGATCGCGGGCGGGCGGGCGACGCTGATCGTCGCGCTGCCGGCGTCGATGCTCGGGTTTCTCCTCGGCATCGCCTACGGGCTGGCGGCCGCCCTCGGGCCGCGCTGGCTGGATGCCACGCTGATGCGCCTGCTCGACGCCGTGCTGGCGCTGCCGGGCCTCGTGATCCTGATCTTCTTCGCCGCCCTGTTCACGCCGGGCACCTTCACGCTGATCCTGCTGCTGGGCCTCACGGCATGGCCGGGGCTCGCGCGGCTCGTGCGCAACGAGGCGATCGCGCAGCGCAGGCGCGATTTCATCCTTGCGGCCCGGCAGTTCGGCGGCGGTTCCGCCTACATCGCGCGGGTGCACATCCTGCGGGTGATCGCGCCGATCCTCGCCGTGAACGGCACGTTTCTGGTGGGCGACCAGATCCTCGCGCTCTCGGGCCTCAGCTTTCTCGGTCTCGGCGTGCAGCCGCCGATGGCAAGCTGGGGCGGACTGCTGGAATCCGGACTGAACCTGATCGCGCTCGATCCATGGTGGATGATCCTGCCGCCGGGACTGATGATCCTTCTCTCGATCCTCGCCGCCAACCTGATCGGCCAGGGGCTGCTCGCGCGGCAGGACACCGCGCGGTGAGCCCCGTGCTGGACCTCGACCGGCTTTCGGTCACGCTGCGCCGGCGCGACGGCACGCGCCTCGCGCTGCTGGAGGGACTGAGCCTCTCGGTCGCGGCGGGCGAAATGACCGCGCTGGTCGGCGAGAGCGGCTCGGGCAAGACGATCGCCGCACTCGGCATGATCGGCCTGCTGCCGCGCCGGGCGGAAGCTACCGGGCGGGTCCTGCTGGCCGGCACCGATCTGCTGACACTTCCGCGGGAAAAAATGCGGCGGGTGCGCGGCGGCGAGATCGGGATGGTGTTCCAGAATCCGCTCGCCGCCCTCAACCCGGCGATGCGGGTGGGCAGGCAGGTCGAGGAAGTCTACCGCCTTCATACCGGCGCCGGGCCGGATGCCGCGCGGGCGCAGGCGCGGGCGCTCTTCGACGAGGTCGGGATTCCGCGCGGCGCCGAGCGGCTGGACGATTTCCCGCACCAGTTTTCGGGCGGGATGCGGCAGCGGGTGATGATCGCGATGGCGCTGGCCTGTGGTCCGAGGCTCCTGATCGCCGACGAGCCGACCACCGGGCTTGATGCGCTGGTCGCACGGCAGATCCTGGCGCTGATCACGCGACTGTGCCGGGAGCGGGGCATGGGCGTGCTGTTCATCACGCACGATCTCTCGATCGTCGAGGCGCATGCAGCGCGGGTGACCGTGCTCTATGCCGGGCGGGCGGTGGAATGGGGCCGCGCCGCCGACCTGTTCGCGACGCCGCGCCACCCCTACACACGCGCCCTGCTCGGTGCGGTACCGGGGCCTGAGCAGGCGCGGCTGGTCACCATTCCTGGCACCCTGCCCGATCCGGCGGCATTTCCGCCGGGTTGCCGGTTCGCTCCGCGCTGTATCCTGCGCGAGGCCGCCTGCGAGGCAGGGTTTCCCGCGACGGATACGCTGGGCGGGACCGCCTTCGCCTGCCGTCGCGGCCGCGAGCCGTCGCCGGTGCCGGAACGGAACTCGACGCGTATTGCCCGGCCGGTGGAGGCGGCAGGCGAGCCGGTTCTGGAGGTTTCGGAACTGCGCGTCGAATATGACCGCCGCCGATCGGACTTCGCTTTCCGGCGTCCGCCGCCACTTCTCGCCCTCGCCCCGGTTTCCTTTACGCTGCGGCGGGGCGAATGCCTCGGCGTGGTTGGCGAGAGCGGATCGGGCAAGTCGAGCCTCGGCCGCGCGGTGCTGCAGATGCTGGCGCATGAAGGCACGGTGCGGCTCGGCGGTGCCGACCTCGAGAGGATGCGCGGCAAGGCGCTTGCCGCGGCAAGGCGGCGTATCCAGGCGGTATTCCAGGATCCGCGCGAGTCGATGAACCCGCGTATGCGGATCGGCGACATCGTGGCCGAGCCGCTGCGCCTCGCTGGCGTCCGCAAGCACGAGAGACGCGCGCAGGCCGCGGCGTTGCTCGACCGGGTCGGGCTCGGCGCGCGCCTGTTCGACCTGTTGCCCGGCCAGGTCTCGGGCGGCGAGGCCCAGCGCGTGGCGATCGCCCGCGCGCTGGCGGCGGCGCCGGATGTCATCGTGCTTGATGAACCGACGTCGAGCCTCGATGTGTCGACCCAGGCGCTGCTGCTCAACCTGCTGAAAGACCTCGCAAGTGATGAGGGGCTCTCCTACATCCTGATCAGCCACGATATCGCGACGGTATTCCACATGGCCGACCGCCTGCTCGTGCTGCGGGAAGGCCACGTCATCGAGGCCGGGGTCGCGGGGGATTTACTTGCCGGTGCGAAATCCGACTATACGAAGGAACTGATCGCTGCCGGCGCGTCCGCGCGCTGGCGCGGGCCCGAACACACCGAGGAGCTTAGCTCATGAATGAAATCGTCCGCCTCGTCATGATGACGGGTGGTCTGCTGGCGGTGATGCCGGTTCTGCTGCTGGTGACACTCGTCGTCGGGCTCGAACGGTTCTGGCTGCTCAAGCGCACGCTCGGCGCCGGGCGGCGCATCCATGCCGCGCTGCGCGCCGTGGGTTATGGCAATCCGGCCGGGCTGCGCCAGCTCGCCGAGACGAACGGCGCCACGCTGCAGGGCCACCTGATCGCAACCGCGCTGGCCTCGCGCGGGGAAAACGCCGACGAACTCGACAATCACCTCGAGGAAGAGATCATGGACGCCATGCCGCGGATCACCCGGGGCCTGTGGATTCTCGATACCGCGGTGACGATCGCGCCGTTGCTCGGGCTGTTCGGCACGATCATCGGCATGATCCAGGCCTTCGACGTGCTGTCGAGCAACGGAGGGCCGGCGAAGGTGACAGGCGGGATCGCCGATGCGCTGGTCTCGACCGGCGCGGGCCTGCTGATCGCGATCATCGCCGTCTATCTGGTCAATTATTTCAACAATCTCAGCCGCCGGATCGTCCTGCAGCTCGAACTCATCAAGGTGGTGCTGATCAACCGTCTGCACGGGCGCGGGCTGGCCGGCGACGACGCGGTGGAGGATCCGCCCAAGCGGCGCGCTGCCAGCATGGCCAGGGTCTGAGCGATGCGCCGCAGACGCGATCATCTGGAGCGCGAACGCCCCCGGCTCGAAATCGTGCCGATGATCGACATCATGATGTTCCTGCTCGTGTTCTTCGTGATGATCGTGCTCAAGATGATCCCCGATTCCGGCGTCGCGCTGAAGCTGCCGGGCGCGCAGACGGCGAAGGAGATGAAACCGGCCCAGGTGGTGGTGATGATCGACGCCGCCGGCAAACTGCACGTGAAGAATCAGGTGGTCACGCTGGCGGGGCTGCAGACTTATCTCGGCCAGGTCGTGGCCGCGAAAAGGAAGGTCGATGTCGTCATCGCCGGGGACAAGGATATCCGCTACCAGCGGTTGATGCAGGTGATGGACACCGTGCGCAAATCCGGGATCGTCAATGTCGGGCTCGCGACCAAGCGGCCCGGCGGCTGACGCCCAGGCGCTGCGGGTCGAATTTCTCGACTTTCTCGCCGGGGAGCGGCGGGCCGCGGCGCTGACGGTGTCGACCTATGGTGCCGATCTCACGGAATTTCTCGGCTTCGTCACCCGGCATATCGGCGCCGAGCCAACCGGCGCCGATCTCGCGGCGCTGAGCCTCGCCGATTTCCGGGCCTGGCTGGCGAAGGCGGCGAGCGATGGCGTCGGCAACGCGACGCGGGCGAAGAAACTTTCCGCGGTGCGCAGCTTTTTCCGCTGGCTGCGGCAGCGCCACGGCATGATCAACGAGGCGCCGGGGCTGCTGCGCACGCCGAAATCGCGCCGCCCCCTCCCCCGCGCGCTGACCGCGCCGGACGCCGCCGCCGTGGTGGACAGCCTGGGCGACGATGCGGCGAGCCCGGCGCTCGCGGCGCGCGACACCGCGCTGATGGCGCTGCTCTACGGCGCCGGGCTGCGGATACACGAGGCGCTCGGGCTCGATATCGGCGATCTGCCGCCGGAGGGCGCGCCGCTTTCGGTGCGCGGCAAGGGCGGGCGGCAACGGATCGTGCCGCTGCTGCCGGTGCTGCGGCGGGAGATCGCTTCCTGGCTGCGGCACCACCCCGCCCCCACGCCGGACGCGCCGCTCTTTCTCGGTGCGCGCGGGGCGCGGCTCAATCCCGGCGTGGTCCAGCGGCGGCTGCGGGATTTCCGCCGGCTCAACGGCCTTCCCGAACACGCCACGCCGCACGCGCTCCGGCATTCCTTCGCGACACATCTGCTGGCCAATGGCGCCGACCTCAGGGCGATCCAGGAACTGCTCGGCCACGCCAGCCTCTCCACCACGCAGCGCTATACAGCGGTGGATGCCGACCGGTTGATGGCGGTCTGGCAGGCGGCGCATCCGCGAGCGAAGACCTGACGTCAGATGAAACGCTCGATGCCGTCCCAGCGATAGGCGATCTGCGGCACGTCGACGCCGCCGACCTCGACGCTGCCTTCGGCAACGCGGCGCCCGCCCATGCGCTCATAGAACCAGCGGGCGGGATTGTCCGCCAGCACCCAGAGGACCGCGGAGGCGCAGCCACGTCCGGCGAGATGGGCCATCGCAGCCGAGAGGAGCTCGCGTCCGAGCCCGCGCTCGCGATAATCATCGAGGACGTAGAGCGTTTCGATCTCGGCATCGGCGAGAGCGCGGCGGCGGCGGCGGCCGGTGACGAAGCCGACGACCTCGCCGCGGCCCACGGCGGAGGAAAGATCGGTGCCGGAAGCGACCGCAACATGCACCACCGCACCGCTGCGGATCACCCGGTCGTAATAGCCGGCCTGATCCGGCGCCGAGAGACCGGTGAGCACCGGCTCCGGTAAAACGCCCGCATAGGCGCTGCGCCAGCTCGCGACATGGACGGCGCCGATGCCCGGCGCATCCGCGGTGCGGGCGCGGCGGATGGCGATCATCCGCGCCGCTCCATCCGGCAGGCGAAGAACCCGTCGGTGCCGTCGCGCGCGGGGGACAGGCGCAGCATGTCCCCATGCAGATAGGCCGGCAGGCCATCGGCGACGGGGACGATCGCGAAATCGGAATGCCGCGCGAGAAAACTCTCGATCTGCGACTCGTTTTCCGGGCGCAGCACCGAGCAGGTGGCATAAACCAGCCGGCCGCCGGGTTTGACCAGGCGTTGCGCGGCATCCAGGATCGCCGCCTGCTTGGCGGTGAGTTCGGCGAGATCTGTCTCGGTCAGCTTCAGCCGTGCATCGGGGTTGCGGCGCCAGGTGCCGGCGCCGGTGCAGGGGGCGTCGACCAGCACGCGGTCGAATTTTTTCTCCTGCCGCTTCACCCATTTGTCGCCGGATTCGAGCAGGTGTCGCTCGGCATTGTGCACACCGGCGCGGCGCAGCCGGCGGATCGCCCCATCGAGCCGCGGCGCGGACACGTCGCAGGCAATGATGTGGCCCTTGTTGGCCATCGTCATCGCCAGAGCCAGCGTCTTGCCGCCAGCGCCAGCGCAGTAATCGGCGACGCGCATACCCGGCTGCGCCCCGGCGAGCAGGGCGACGAGCTGGCTGCCCTCGTCCTGGATTTCCACGAGCCCGTCGCGAAACGGTGCCGCAACAGTGACGTTCTGACGGCCAGGAAGGCGCAGGCCCCAGGGGCTGAGCCGCGTTGGCTCGGCCTTCAGCCCGGCGGCGGCCAGGGCGGCGAGCGCCTCATCGCGCGTGGCCTTGAGCAGGTTGACCCGCAGATCGAGCGGCGCGGGCTGCATCAGCGCCGCGCATTCCGACTCGAGCTTGTCGCCAAAGCGCTCGCGCAGCAAAGGCAGCACGAAATCGGGCATTTCCAGCCGCACCGCCTCGGGCATCGACGGATGGTCGAGCGTATGGGTGTCGAGCCGGTCGAGCGCGCGCCGCTCGGCGGCGTCGAGCGGCGGCGGGGCGAACCGCATCACGCCGAACAGCCCGGCAACGCGCGGCGCCGGCATGCCGGTGAGCACGCGCAGGGAGGCGGTGAGCAGGCGCGGCGTCGCCTCGGCGCCGACACGCTCCAGCCACCAGCCGAGCCGGCGGCGGGCACGCAGCACCGACCAGACGATCTCGCCGATCTCGCGCCGGTCGCCGCCGCCGATGAAGCGGCGCGTGCGAAGGAAGTCGTTGGCGATGGCATCGGCCGGCCGGCGATCGGCCTCGATCGTGCCGAGCAGCTCGATCGCCGCCTGCAGCCGGCCCGCGGGGGTCAAGGCTCAGTCCTGCCGGTAATTCGGCGCCTCGCGGGTGATCGCCACGTCATGAACGTGGCTCTCGCGGAGGCCGGCGCCGGTGATGCGGCGGAATTGCGCCCTTGTCTGCAGGTCGGTGATGGTGGCGCAACCGGTATAGCCCATGCCGGCGCGCAGCCCGCCGACCAGCTGGTGCACCACCCCGGCCATCGGGCCCTTGTAGCCAACGCGCCCCTCGATCCCCTCAGGCACAAGTTTCAGCGAGTCCTTGATGTCCTGCTGGAAATAGCGGTCGGCCGAGCCGCGGGCCATCGCACCCAGGCTGCCCATGCCGCGATAGGACTTGTAGGACCGGCCCTGGTAGAGAAACACCTCGCCGGGCGCCTCGTCGGTGCCGGCGAGGAGCGAGCCGATCATCACGCAGTCCGCCCCGGCGGCGAGCGCCTTGACCACGTCGCCCGAGGTGCGGATCCCGCCATCGGCGATCGCCGGCACGTCGGCTTCGTGACAGGCGGCGGCGGTCTCCATCACGGCCGAGAACTGCGGCACGCCGACGCCGGCAACCACGCGGGTGGTGCAGATGCTGCCCGGGCCGATGCCGATCTTCACCGCGTCAGCACCCGCCTTGATCAGCGCCGCGGCGGCCTCGGGCGTCGCGACGTTGCCGGCGACGATCTGCACCGCGTTCGAACGCTCCTTGATGCGCGCGACGGCGCGCAGCACGCCCTCTGAATGGCCATGCGCGGTATCCACCACCACGACATCCACCCCCGCGGCGATCAGCGCCTCGGCGCGGCGCGCCCCGTCCTCGCCGACGCCGGTCGCCGCGGCAACGCGCAGGCGCCCGAGTTCGTCCTTGTTGGCGAGGGGATGCGCCTCGGCCTTGTCCATGTCCTTCACGGTGATCAGGCCGACGCAGCGATAGTCTTCGTCCACCACCAGCAGCTTCTCGATCCGGTGCTTGTGGAGCAGCGACCGCGCGACCTCGGGCGCGACATTGGCCGGCGCGGTGACGAGGTTTTCCCGCGTCATCAGCTCATACACGCGGGCGGCCGGGTCGGTCGCGAAGCGGACGTCACGATGGGTAAGGATGCCGACAAGGCGGTTGGTGTCGCGCTCGACCACGGGAACGCCGGAAATCCGGTGCTGGGCCATCAGCGCCTGCGCCTCGGCCAGGGTCTGCTCGGGGTGGATGGTGAGCGGGTTGACCACCATGCCGCTCTCGAATTTCTTGACCTGGCGCACCTGGTCCGCCTGATCCTCGATCGAGAGGTTCTTGTGCACCACGCCGATGCCGCCCTGCTGCGCCATGGCGATCGCCATCGGCGCCTCCGTCACGGTGTCCATCGCGGCGGAGATGACGGGAATGTTGAGCGAGATGGAGCGGGTCAGCCGCGTGCGGGTGTTGACCGCGGCGGGGAGCACCGAGGAATAGCCGGGAACGAGGAGCACATCGTCGAAGGCATAAGCCTCCGTGATGCGGTCGGAGCCTCGCGGGAGAAAAGTCTCATTGCTGGGAGCCATGGTGCGTCCTTGCCGGTTTGCGGACCTTGGCGATCCCTACTATCCGGCTCCCGGCAATCCGGCAAGGCCGGCGGCGCAGGGCAGCCCGCGCAGCGCCGGACCTTGAAGGTTCATCCTACCTTGAAGGTTCAGCCTTCGGCGCGCGCCCGGCCGGGGACGGCGTAATCCGCCTCGATGACCTTCGAGGGCGGCGGCAGGGCATTCGGCGGCAGATGCGCGTGGGCCGAGGGATGAAGGGCTTTCGGCCCTTCATGGGGACCCGGAAGGGCCGCGGCCTGAGGCGTGCATCCGGCGCTGCGGCGGACGAAGACGTGCATCCGGCCGTTGTTTCCGGGCATGATCTCCATCTGCTCGCTGCACACGCCGCTGGGACCGCCGGAACTGACCATGGTGATGCGGGTGGTGCCGCCCTGCAGGGCGGCAGGGCCGGCCATCGCCAGGGTCGGGGCGAGCGGGGCGGCGGCCAGCTGCTCAAGGGCCGCCATCTGAACCTGCATCGCGCGCTGCATCTCGTTCATCTGGCGAATCAGGGCCACCGGGATCGCCGGCGCGGCCATGAACGGCACCGGCGCCATCGCAACCGGAACAACAACGATTTCCGCCGGCACGGCGGCGGGCGAGGCGGCAAGCGCCACGGCCGGCAATGCGACCACGGCAGCTGCAAGGGGCAGGATCTTGCGGTTCATCAACGCGACTCCTCGAACTCGGAATTCAGCTTCGGCGGGCGTCATTGCCGCGTGGTGCGGATCTTGGTGCGCGGCGCGCGGAAGTCCAGCGCGGAAGGCGGCGCGTTCGTTCACATCGTCGCGCGCCGCCGGGATGGCGGTCGCGTGGGGCGGCTGGTATCCTGTCCGCAACGAAACGCCAGACCACGCCGAGGACACGACCATGACCGATTTCATCACCGGCCTCGAGAAGACGGAAGCGAACTACCAGGCGCTGTCGCCACTCTCCTTCCTCGCGCGGACAGCGAAAGTCTGGCCGGAGCGAACGGCGGTTGTTCACGGCTCGATCCGGCGCACCTGGGCGGAAACCTTCGAGCGCTGCAAGCGGCTAGGCGCGGCACTGGCGGCACGGGGAATCGGACCGGGCGACGTCGTCGCCGTCATGGCGCCCAACATACCGGCAATGGTCGAGGCGCATTTCGGCGTCGCCATGGCAGGCGCGGTGCTGAACACGCTGAACACCCGGCTGGATGCGCCGACCATCGCCTACATCCTGCGCCACGGCGAGGCGAAGCTCCTGCTGAGCGACACCGAATTCGCCCCGGTGATCACCGCGGCCCTGGCCGAGCTCAGCGACAATGCG
>NZ_AFPR01000543.1:0-1839 GCF_000219295.1 Acidiphilium sp. PM | reverse complement strand
TTCCGTATATGCATCCCTGTTCCTTGGCGGCCCTTCCCCCTGTTGTGGCCGCCTTTTTCTTGTTGGTTGGCCCATTTTCCAGATTCGCCTAAATGAAAGTCCAGACGTCAGGGTACACCACCCATTAAAAGAACAGGAGACAGTCCAAATGTTCGAATACCTTTCGGGAAAATTCACGGGGTCCGTGGGCGTCGCCGCTGGTGCGGCTTTCGGCGTGGCGCTTGCCGTCTCGTCGATGATGCAGCCGGCCCGCGCCGCCGGCCCGCTGCCCTATGACCTTAACGCGCCGCCACCCAATGTCAGCGTCGCCATGCTATACAACCAGTTCGCCTCAGCCAGCTCGTTCTACAACCAGCACGGCACGAAGATCGGCAACACGGGGGCGTTTGCGGGAGGGGGCGGAATCCTACGTTAAGGCCCGAATCTGAACATTGAGTGCGAACCTATGCGACACGTTGATTGTGATACGGGTTATGGAACAACGAAATCGGCTTTCGCGTGCCATTTTAGGGTCACATCTCAAACACTCGTTTGGGACACATAGTCGATCAGGCCATTGAAACGCAGGGCTTTGCTGCCAAGCGTAGGATTCCGCCCCCTCCCGCAAACGACCCCAACACGCATATCCAGACTGACGTGCCGATTCTGCGCTTAGTCCACACATTCAGCCCGATCGACGGCATGCCCTGGGGCGTTCAGGTCATCGCCCCCTATGTCTCTTACCTCGGCAACCAGCAGGTCGGCGGCGGCAGCCTGTCGCACCAGAGCGGCTTCGCCGAGCCGCTACTTTCTGCCTTCCTCTACCCGGTCGATCATCCGAGCCAGGATGAAACCCTGCTGCTGGCCTACTACCTCAGCCCGCCCTCGGGCTCCTACAACCCCAGCATCGTGCTCAACGCGAGCACCAACAACTGGGTGAACAATTTCGAAGTCGGCTTCATGCACAAGGTCTTCGGCCAGGCCAAGGGCAAGCGGCTCGATCTCGAGGTCTGGGCCGACGGGTATTTCTACGGCAACACCAATGTCCAGACCGGCGTCCACCTCAAGACCGATCCGGCCGCGCAGTTCATCGTTTACGCGCCTTATTACTTCCACCCGCAGACCGACGCCTATGTCGGCCTCAGCTTCGAGAAGACGTTTGGCGGCAAGGTATCCGAAGTCACCCCGCTGGCGACGGTCGATACCGGAAACCGCAACAACTTCACCAGCATCGGCGTCATCGCCGGCTCGTTCCTGTCGCCGACGGTCTTCGCCGAGGCCCAGCTTGCGACCGACGTTCAGGTCCGCGGCGGCGCCAAGAACGACATCTTCTTCCAAGTTCAGGTCGGCAAGGTCTTCTGATCGACCTTGCTATGCCCGGTCTCCGTCAAGATCAAGTAGCAACCGCCGTGGGGCTGTTCAACGCATGAGGACACGACCATGACCGATTGCATCACCGGCCTCGAGAAGACGGAAGCGAACTACCAGGCGCTTTCGCCACTCTCCTTCCTCGCGCGGACAGCGAAAGTCTGGCCGGAGCGAACGGCGGTTGCTCACGGCTCGATCCGGCGCACCTGGGCAGAAACCTTCGAGCGCTGCAAGCGGCTGGGCGCGGCACTGGCGGCACGGGGAATCGGACCGGGCGACGTCGTCGCCGTGATGGCGCCCAACATACCGGCAATGGTCGAGGCGCATTTCGGCGTCGCCATGGCGGGCGCGGTGCTGAACTCGCTGAACACCCGGCTGGATGCGCCAACCATCGCCTACATCCTGCGCCACGGCGAGGCGAAGCTCCTGCTGAGCGACACCGAATTCGCCCCGGTGATCGCCGCGGCCCTGGCCGAGCTCAGTGACAATGCT
>NZ_AFPR01000544.1:0-1846 GCF_000219295.1 Acidiphilium sp. PM | reverse complement strand
AGTGGAGAGCTACTCGGACCGAGCGATCTCGGGTGCGTCGATGCTCCGTCCCGGCATTCAGGCACTGATGGAGGACGCCGGCCGGCGCCGGTTCGACGTGGTGCTGGCCGAGGCAATGGACCGGCTTTCCCGCGACCAGGAGGACATTGCCGCTTTCTACAAGCGCCTGCGCTTTGCCGGTGTTTCGATCGTGACGATCGCCGAGGGCGAGATCAACGAGATGCATATCGGCCTCAAGGGCACGATGAACGCGCTGGCCCTGAAGGATCTGGCCCAGAAGACGCATCGCGGGCTACTCGGCCGGGTCGAAGCGGGCTTGTCCGCCGGGGACGCGCCTATGGCTATGACGTGGTCCGCCGCACCGACCACAAGGGAGAGCCGATCCGCGGCGAACGGGCGATCAATGAGGCCGAAGCGGCGATCGTCCGCCGGATTTTCACGATGGCGGCAGAGGGCGCGAGCCCGATTGCCATTGCCAAGACGCTGAACGGCGCAAAAATCCCGGGACCCAACGGGCGTGCCTGGCAGGACACGACGATCCGGGGACATGCCGAGCGCGGCACCGGCATCCTGCGCAACGAACTCTATACCGGCGTCCAGGTCTGGAACCGGATGCACTACATAAAGGATCCGGCCACCGGCAAACGCGTCTCGCGGATGAACCCAACAACGGAATGGGTGCGCGAGGAGGTTCCGCATCTGCGGATCATCGACCAGGACCTTTGGGATTGTGTGCAGGAGCGCCTGGCCGCGGTGCGTATCGCCTCGGGCGCGGACAAGATCGACCGCGCGGTCTTTCATGAGCGGCGCCGGGCGAAGCACGTACTCACGGGCAAGGTGTTCTGCGGCGGCTGCGGTGGCAGCTTCGGCGCCGTCGGCCAGGATTATCTCTCCTGCACCGCCGCGCGGAAGCAGGGCACATGCGACAACCGGCGCGGCATCCGGCGGAGCGAGCTCGAGATCCTGATCCTCGACGCACTGCGCCACCAGCTGATGCAGCCCGAGCACGTCGCGGAGTTCGTGGCGGAATACACGGCCGAGTATAACCGGCTCAATTCCGAGCGCTCAGCCGCCCTCGCGTCGCACAAGCGCGAACTGGAGAGTGTCACCCGCAAGCTGGATGGCCTGATCGATGCGATAGCAGAGGGGATGCGTGCACCGGGGCTGCAGCAGAAGCTCGACGCGCTGGAGGCGCGGAAGGCGGAACTGACCCGGCAGATCGAGACCGCCGGGATTTCGCTCCCGTTGCTGCATCCGAACCTGGCGGAGACCTATCGCGAGCGGGTGACCGACCTTCATGCCGCCCTCACCCGCGAGGATGGCGGCACCGCGGCGCTGGAAGCGGTTCGCGCGCTGATCGAGCGCGTCGACGTGTCACCGCCTGATGGCGACGATACCCGCTCTCTGCCGAAGATTGTGCTGACGGGTGCGATTGCGGCGATGGTCGGGCTGGCGCTGGAGCCCGGTTCCAGAGCGTCAAAAGCCGCGCGAGTGGGCGCGGGTGTATCTGGTTTGTTCGCGAGTTCGGTAATGGTGGTTGCGGGGACACGAAACCACCTTAATTTGCTGCTCAACGCCGCCCTCTAATAGACTGCAGGCCGAGCACCTTAACTGTTATTTTATA
This sequence comes from Acidiphilium sp. PM, assembly GCF_000219295.1. NCBI lineage: Bacteria > Pseudomonadati > Pseudomonadota > Alphaproteobacteria > Acetobacterales > Acidocellaceae > Acidiphilium > Acidiphilium sp. PM. The sequence continues at coordinate 222 of NZ_AFPR01000544.1, read as the reverse complement.
CGAGATCAGAACGCTGATCGGCATCATAAGCTTATTCAAAGGGGATATGGTAGTTGCCAAACCCGCCACAGCACCCGTGCGGATAGCGTCCGTCAATGTGGTGGAAATTCTGGTGTAGCTGAAGCGGCCAATGGTCACGCGGCGCCGGTGGAAATTCGTGGTGTATCGGCATCGATGGCGGGTGCCATGAGTTCGACCATTCCCTCGATCTGCATATATCGG
>NZ_AFPR01000545.1:0-2624 GCF_000219295.1 Acidiphilium sp. PM | reverse complement strand
TTCGCGATCTACGGGCCGGCGGGGCAGGGGGCGCAACCCTCGTCCGCCGCCTTTGCGGCGATGGCCGCAAGTCTCGGCCCGCTTTCGCCGCCCCGGCGCGCCGGCTCCGAAATCGTCATCCGCCGGATCAGCCCGCCGCCCGCCGCGCGCATCGCCTGTTCGTCGGGCGCCATCTGCCGCTGATCCGAGTCAGACGCCGGCGAGTTCCGGCGCAATCCGGCGGCGCAGCCCGAATGCCAGCACGATCGAGATCACGAACAGCACGACACCCACGGCAAGTTCAACATCCCGCCCCACACGTCCGCCCGCGCCGATCAGGGCGAAGATCACGGTCTGCGGCACGAAGCCCAGCGCCGATCCGGCGAGGAACGGAAATACTTTCACGCTGGAGACGCCGGCGAGCAGGTTCAGCGCGAGATTGCTGCCCAGCGGCATCAGGCGCAGCGTGAGCGTGGCGGTGAACGGGCGCGCCGCGAGAGCGCGGTCGATCCGGGCCGCCCGATGGCCGAGCCGGGAACGCACGAAGGCTCGGCCGACCAGCCGCGCCCAGAGCAGATCGGCGGCGCAGCCGGCCAGCTGGGATGCAAGCGCCAGCGCCGTGCCCGGAATCACGCCCCAGGCGAAGCCCGCCGCAAAGCCGATCACCTGCCTCGGCATCCCGACCGCGCAGGCCAGCGCCCCCAGCGCGCCGAGTGCCAGCGCGTCACGCCAGCCGTGGCCGGGATGCGGCGCGAACAGCGCGCCGAACGGATGCAGGTGCAGCACCAGCGCCGCGCCCAGCAGCCCTGCCGCCAGCAGCGCCGGCCGGGCGAGGCGGATCACCGAGCCACCTCCAGCGAGGCCGGCGACCCGGCATCGGCCGCGCTTGCGCCCAGAACCGGCCGGCAGGCCCGCCGCTGCAACCAGGCCACGCCCGCGAGGTCGACGATCCCGACACGCAACCGGTCCCATGTCCCGTAATGCGACCGCCCGGCTACGCGCGGGCGGTGGGCAACGGGGTGCAGCACCGTCCGCCCGCCGATGCTCGCGAACAGCGCCGGCAGAAACCGGTGCATGTGGTCGAAGCGCGGCAGTCCGAGAAAGACCGAGCGCCGGAACAGCTTCAGCCCGCAGCCGCTATCGGGCACGCCGTCGTGCAGCACGCGCGCCCTGACGCCGTTGGCGATCCGCGAGGCGATCCGCTTCATCGCGCTGTCCTTGCGCCGGACGCGGCGCCCCGCCACCAGCACCGGCTCATCGGGCCGCTCTTCCTGCCAGGCGCGCTGGAGCATGTCCGGAATGTCGGCCGGATCGTTCTGCCCGTCGCCATCAATCGTGGCGATCCACACCGCGTTCGCGGCGGTCACGCCGGTGAGTATTGCCGCGCTCTGACCGAAACTCCCCGTGTGGCGCAGGACGCGAATCTCCGGCCTTTCCTTCGCCAGTGCCGCGAGCACCGCTTGGCTGTCATCGGTGCTGCCGTCGTCGACGAAGATGATCTCGTGATCGATCCCGGCCAGCGCCGTGCCGAATTCGGCCACGAGCGGCGGAATGTTCGGCGCCTCGTCGCGGACGGGGACGACGACGGCAAGCAGATGCGACGGCGGTGGTTCCATGGTCGGAGTCCCGGACAGGGTTGACGCGGGTGGATCCTGATCCGGAAATGTTAGCTCGATCTGACAAACGCGGGGTCGCGATTTTCAAATTGTATCCTGGTCCGCGCGCCATCGCGGGCATTGCGCCACGCAATAAGGTTCCATAATATTTCTTCTGCGACATTCAGACCAGCACCAAGGCAGCGCCAAGACAAGCCAGGGACAGCGACCGGTGCCGCCGTCCCTGGCTGAACTCCTGTTACAGCGCCCCTGTCACGGTGGACAATGCGCCGGTGACCGGCGCAAGCGGACTCGTGCTGCCCCCTGTCGCGCCGGACAACGTGCCCGTAACCGTCGATACCGTCGTGGTCACCGGCGCCAGTGGGCTCGAACCGCCCGCCGCGCCTGACAGCGTGCCCGTGATGGTCGATACCGTGCTGGTGACCGGCGCCAGCGGATTGCCTGTTCCGGTCGGCAGCGTTCCGATCGGCAGCGTTCCGGTCGACCCTGTCGGCAACGTGCCGGTCGCCGTGTCGAGAATGGTGCCGGCCGAGCCGGTCAGGTTTGTGAGCGTCTGGGTCAGCGTCGCCCCGCCCGGATTGCTCGTGCCGCCGATCGCGTTGCCCGCCGTCACCAGCGCCCCCTTCAGCGTGCCACCCAGCACGGGCACGCTGCCAGTGCTGTTTGCCACCGTGTTGACCACGCCGCCGACATTGCTGCCGACGCTCTTGTTCGACGTCGCCAGAAGCGTCGAAACCACCGGCAGCGTCGAGGTGCTGAGCGATCCGGCCTTGAGCTGGACCACCTGGCCGTTCGACAGCACACCAACCTGGATCGGGGAATTCGCCTGTGGCGTCGTGCTCAGCACATTGGCGCTGATCAGCGGCTTGACGCTGGACGAGCTCGTCGAGGTATTCAGGACCGAAACCTTGGCGAGCGCATTGGTGACAGGGCTGAGGAAGCTTGTGACGCCCGCCGCACCTGCCGCACCGGTTGCGCCCGTTGCGCCCGTTGCGCCCGTAGCGCCCGTAGCGCCCGTAGCGCCCGTAG
>NZ_AFPR01000546.1:0-6059 GCF_000219295.1 Acidiphilium sp. PM | reverse complement strand
CGGCATCGCTCGCCGGGCGCGGCGGCGCGAGCGGCGCAACGGCCACCGGCCAGCCGCGTTCGGCAAGTCGCCGCGCCGCGACATAGCCATCCCCGCCATTGTTGCCCGGCCCGGCGAGTACCAGCACACGGCAGGGGCGGAATCGCCGCACGATCGCCCGCGCGACCGCGGTACCGGCATTCTCCATCAGCATGAGCCCGGAGACGCCGCATGACAGCGCCGCCGTATCGATCAGACCCATTTCCTGTGGCGTATATAAAGCGTCCATGCCGCCCATGTGGGACAGAAGGCGTCGTCTTTGCTAGTCTTCCGTCGAAAGTGGAGGCTCGGATGGCGCAGGTGATCGCGGTGGCGCAACAGAAAGGCGGCGCGGGCAAGACGATGCTGGCGACCCAGCTCGGCGTCGCCCTCGGAATGACGCGGCGGGTCGGCCTGCTCGACATCGATCCGCAGGGCTCGCTCGGCGCCTGGGCGCGGCTGCGCGCGGCCAATGCGAAGGCCCGTGCCGATCTCGCGGTCGAATCGGTGTCCGGATGGCGGCTCGCCAACACGCTCGACGCGATGCGCCGCGATTGCGACCTGCTCGTCATCGACACGCCGCCGGTGCTCGATTCCGACGCGCGGCGGGCGATCCGCGGCGCCGACCTCGTACTGGTGCCGCTGAACCCCTCACCGCCCGATCTCTGGGCGGCGGAAGGCACACTGACATTGGCGGCCGAGGAACGCCGCCCCGTCGCGCTGGTGTTCAACCGCGCACCGGCCGCCTCGAAACTGCGAAGACGCCTCGAAGCCGAGATCGCGGCACGGCGACTGCGACTGATCGACGAGGCGCTCGGCAACCGCGCCGCCTATGCGAACAGCTTCGCCGAGGGCCTGGGCGTCGCCGAAACCGGTCCATCAACGCTGGCCGGTACCGAAATCGCCGCCCTCGCCACCCGGCTTGCCTCGATCCTAGAGTGACCCTGTCCGGCTTCACGACGATCGGCGTGCTGTTGGCCGTTCATCTTGGCGGCTTTGCCATGTGGAGCGGTTTGCTGCTCGGCCTTCTCCTGGCCGGGCCGGGGCCGGGCGCCGTGGCGATCCGGCGCCAGCTCGACGCGGCGGTGCCGTTCATGGCGGTGACGCTCGCCACCGGCTGGGCCCTGGCGTTTGCAGAACAGGGACCACCGGAGCACTGGAACTGGACGGTGAACGCGATGCAGGCTCTCGGCATCGTGATGGCCGCCGTGCTCTTGGTCGCGCGATTCGGTGCGCTGTTTCTCTGGGAAGAAACGGACTCAGGGCCGGATGAGGAAGCAAAGGCAGCGGCGTATCGCCGCCTCGCCCGCCTCTTTGCGGCGGACCTTGCAATTTCCGGGGTGATTCTGGCAGTCGCGGTGGCCGGTCGCTACGGCTGACGGGCAATGTTTCATAAAAAACACGCCTGTCGCACCGCATGTAACACATTTTTTCTTTCAACAGCCCATATGCGACACGAAAGGGTCTTGCCCACGCCGGGAATCTCGGCCATTTATTGACTGTGGCGTTACGAAATTTTCGAAGATCGCAACCGAACACGGTTCGACTGCGAGCGTGAAGAGTTCGGGCGCCAGCCGCCAAGTTTAGGGAGCCTCTTTAAGTTGCATCAACGTGATGCCGGCCGGTCAAAGACCGGCCGTTTTTTTTGCGCTCTGCTGGATATGGAAAAGGCAAGGTGGGGGGCTTCTGTTGCCCGGCGCCCCCCGTGCCGCGCTTATCGCTTATGCAGCGACAGCGAGCGCCTCGAAGTTATCGTTGGCACTTGTGATACGGCCCGATGACGGCGGAACCATGCCGAGCGAAAGATGGGTCTTTACCACGCGTGTCGAGCCTGTTTCGCCCCCATGAAACCGCCGGCGGTTCGATTTGCGCAATGCGAACCGGACCGGCGGGGAAACTGGTGGAGGCGCCGGGTACTGCCCCCGGGTCCACTACGCTTATTCCACGCATCGTTTATCGCCATAGTCGGTTGCCCGACACGCTCTATATAGGTGAAGGACACCGGCTGTGAAAGATCCTGTTCTTGCCGATGGCGCCGGACGGGCATAGGACGATCGCTCAACCAGGGACTGCCGTCATGCCGCTCAGCGATTCCGACCGGACCGAGATCGAGGCCGCGCGCGCCGAAACCACGCCGACCCGCCGCGCCACCGTACCCACGCTCGAGGCCATGCTTTTCAGCGCGATTCCGGTGCTCGATCACGGTTTTGTCCGCGTCGTCGACTATATGGGCGACGATGCCGCCGTCGTGCAGGCGGCACGCGTCTCCTATGGCCGAGGCACCCGCAAGGTCAGCGAGGACGAGGGACTGATCCGCTACCTCATGCGCCACCGGCATTCCACACCCTTCGAAATGTGCGAGATCAAGCTGCACGTGAAGCTGCCGATCTTCGTCGCGCGCCAGTGGATCCGCCATCGCACCGCGAACGTGAACGAATATTCCGCGCGCTATTCGGTGATGGACCGCGAATTCTACATCCCCTCCCCGGCCAATCTCGCCGCCCAGTCGGCCAGCAACCGGCAAGGTCGGGGAGACCTGATCGAGGGCGACGAGGCGTCCGAGGTGCTTGCCATGCTGCGCGCGGATGCCGAGCGGAATTACAATCATTATGAGCGCATGCTGAACGAAGGCGGCGCCGATCCCTCTCGCCGCGGCCTCGCGCGCGAACTGGCCAGGATGAACCTGACCCTCAACACCTACACCCAGTGGTACTGGAAGACCGACCTGCACAACCTCTTCCACTTCCTGTCCCTGCGCGCCGATCCCCACGCCCAGTACGAGATCCGCGCCTATGCCGAGGCAATCCTCGATATCGCCCGCGCCTGGGTTCCGGCCAGTTGCCGCGCCTTCGAGGATTACCGCATGGGGGCCGCGACCTTCTCGGCCACGATGCTCGCCGCCCTGCGCCGGATGCTGGCCGGCGAACCCGTCGACCAAGCGCAATCCGGCCTGTCGAAGCGCGAATGGGCGGAAATGATGGCCGCACTCACCCCGCCCACGCCAGGCTGATCTGCGTACGGTCAAATTTTTCCGAAATATGTCCGCCGGTTGAACTTATGTCCTTGACGAGCGATGCCGCTTTCCCCGCAATAGTCAACGTTCGGGCACGGCCACGTCGCCGGCTCCGAGAGACTACGAGGAGCATCGTATGAATCGCGACCATCCGTTCATCGCCCAATGCGACAAGGCCCTGGCCGACATCCGCGCCGCCGGCCGCTACCGCCGCTTCGTGGCGCTGGAAAAGCTGGCAGATCGTTTCCCCTATTACAAGGTGACGATGGAAGGCCGCACCCAGGACATTCTGGTGTGGTCCTCAAACGACTATCTGGCCATGGGCACCGACCCCGAGGTGATCGAAGCCTCGATCGAGGCCGCGCGCACCATGGGCGCCGGCGCCGGCGGCACGCGCAACATCGCCGGCTCCTCCCCCATCCACGTCGCGCTCGAGGCCGAACTCGCCGCCCTGCACGGCAAGGATGCGGCCCTGCTCTTCACCTCCGGCTATGTCTCGAACCAGGCGACTCTGACCGCGATCCTCAACTCGATGCCCGGCTGGCACGTGTTTTCCGACGCGCAGAACCACAATTCGATGATCGTCGGCATCAAGGGCGGCAAGGCGGCGACTGTGCATGTCTTCGCCCATAACGACCTCGCCGATCTCGAAGCCCGTCTTGCGGCGGCGCCGGCGGATGCGCCGAAGATGATCGCCTTCGAGAGCGTCTATTCGATGGACGGCGACATCGCCCCGATCGGCGCGATCTGCGACCTCGCCGACAAGTATAACGCCATCACCTATCTCGACGAGGTTCACGCCGTCGGCATGTATGGGCCGCACGGTGCCGGCGTCTCCGAGCGCGACGGCGTTGCCCATCGGCTCACCATCATCGAGGGCACGCTGGCCAAGGCCTATGGCTGCCACGGCGGCTACATCGCCGGCGATGCCAGCGTGATCGACTATATCCGCTCGGTTGCGGCCGGCTTCATCTTCACCACCGCCCTGCCCCCGCCCACCGTCGCGGCGGCGCTTGCCTCGATCCGCCGGCTGAAGGTCGACCAGGCGCGGCGCGATACGCTGTTCGAACGGGCAAATCTGCTGAAATCGAAATTCGACCAGGCCGGCCTGCCGCGCCTGCCGACAGAGAGCCACATCGTCCCGCTGATGATCGGCAACGCGACACGGGCAACCGAAGTCTCGATGCGGCTGATCCGCGAATTCGGCATGTACGCAACTCCGATCAACTACCCGACGGTACCGGCTGGCACCGAACGGCTACGCTTCACACCGGGCCCCAAACATACGGAAGCGATGATGGACCAGCTCGTCGCCGCCTTGCGTCATATTCTTTCCGGCGAAACCGGAACGGTGGCGGCCTGACCCGGTCTTGCAGCCAGCGACGAGCCTCGCTATAGCCTCGCGCAGCGCCGACATAGCTCAGCGGTAGAGCAACTGATTCGTAATCAGTAGGTCCCCAGTTCAATCCTGGGTGTCGGCACCATTTTTTCCCATATTTTCCAATGAGTTATATTTTACGTATTCGGTCTTGGGTTTTTCAGGGTTGCACCGGGGATGCACGGGAGCCGATTTCGGCTGAACTCGGTTATCTCCGCTCCTTAACACTCACGCATCCGTGATGGCTTAATAAAGCTGCCGGATTCGGCAGGGGTGGGTGCCGGGGGATGGGGAGCGGAACGCGAACGCTGAAATGGCCCGGTTCACCCCCTCGCGAGAATTTTGACTTCTCACTGATGTTGATGCCAAATTGTTAAACCGCGCAGGCGTTGGTTACGTACCTTCATCTCTGAAAAAAATATACTGGAAATATAGATGAAAAATATATTTCTATTCGTCATGTTAACGCTTGTTTTGATGCCGTATGCATTAGCGCAACCGGTTTATGATGAATCTGTCATGGGTTCATTGGCATGTAAAAGCAAAAGCGATTTGGTGCATTTAATGTATATACTGCATCATAGTCCACCATCAACGCCGTTATATAAGATGGAGCAGCCATTAATAGTGTCTAGAAGATGCTTTTTGGTTTCTCCAGGACAAATTGCTATTATTAAGCCGTCTATGCAGAGCATAACTAATATAGAATTAAATTTTGGCTTATTTACAACAAAATCAGGTCGTGAGTTTTGGAGTTTCTTGGCAGGCTGGAAATACGTTGGAAACGTTCCAAGCTACGTACATTAAGATTGTATCATAATATAGGGTAAAGTTAATGAAGAAAACTATATGCTGGTTGGTGGTGATCTGTGCCATGTTGCCGTGGAGGGGATGGGGACAAGATGCAAACTATACTGAATCGGGTTGGTTTATAGTACTGACCAACGATACTTGTTCAGATATTCCAGGAGCGCCCGGTCAGAATATTCCGATGGACAATTACCAATTCGACAAGAAAAGGGGCCTTAAGGATAGACTGATTGCCCTTGTTGCCCCGAACGGCGTAGCGGTTGGTGTGATTGTCCTAACGCCAGCTTCATCAGATGGCCCACGCACTACTGCTGTATATTTCAAAACCCAATTATGGTGTGAAGCTTATAAAAATTCTCAAAATCAACTCAACCATGTGCCGTTAAACTGAATAGGAGAGTCAAAACGTTAAATAAACGTTCCCTGTCGTGGTTAAAGATATCGGATTGTAGCCTCCTAAGGTCGAGTTATTCTGGATAGACAATCCGATCTGTCGTAACTTTTACTCAGTAGTTGGCAATTAAACCGACATACGCTTTGCATTTGCGTTGATATAGAACCGATTGTATTGTTGCAGATGGATCGCCAATTGCGGACAACTGAGTAATGCTAATTGCGTGACCACATCAATTAATAAACAACCATTGTCCAGCCGCTCGGAAAAATATGCTCAACGATTTTTGTAAATAATAGACTAAAATTTTTCAAAATAAAAAAATTATATTTCGTGCAATCTAGGATTGCGGCCAATCACGGTCTTTGCCGTCGATTCCTAGTTGCCGAGCAAGTTTGAACAACGCAGTTCGGTTTTTCATCTCGAACGCCAGTTTCAGCACCCGG
>NZ_AFPR01000547.1:0-1945 GCF_000219295.1 Acidiphilium sp. PM | reverse complement strand
CCCGCTCCGCCATCGCCCCGCTCGCATTGCAGGTGAGCAGTTCGGCCATGCCCTGGACGGAATCGACGAGATCGGCGCGCATCGTCGCCTGTAGCGCGACGGCGGCGCCGGCCGGGCGGCGGCCGAGGCCGAGGCTCGCCAGCGGCACCGCGACCCCGGCGACGAACAGCCCGAGCAGGAGCAGCAGCCCGGCCTCGGGCGAGACGATGGCGAAGCCGAGCGCCATGACCAGCGCAGCCGCCGCCGCGATCATGAAGGGCGAGGCGACGCGGAGGAAAAAATCGCCCAGCCGGTCGATATCGGCGACGAGGCGGGAGAGCAGGTCGCCGCCGCGCTCGCCGGCGAGGCCGACCGGGGCGAGCGGTTCGAGCCCGGCATAGGCGACCATGCGCAGCCGGGCGAGCAGGCGGAACGTCGCCTCGTGATCGACCAGCCTGCCGGCATAGCGGGCGAGCACGCGCAGGGTTGCGAAGAAGCGCACCCCGGCGGCCGGGGTGAAGAAGTTGAAGGCGTTCTGCGCCGCATAGCCGGCGACACCGACGACCCCGGTGGCGGCGAGGAACCAGCCGGAGAGCGCGAGCAGCGCGAAATTCGCCAGCACGGTGAGAACGCCGAGCCCGATGCCGGCGAGAACCCAGACCCGGTAGGGCGCGTAGAGGCGGAGCAGGCGGATCAGGTCGCGCATGGAGCCTCCGCGGCGCCGAGCAGGGCGGCATAGGCGCCGCCGCGGGCGAGCAGCTCGTCGTGCGTGCCGGATTCGGCGAGGCGCCCGCCCTCCAGCACCAGGATGCGGTCGGCCCGGCGGACGGTGGCGAGGCGGTGGGCGATCAGGATCGCGGTGCGGCCGCGGGCGAGGTCGGCGATGGCGGCGGCGATCTCGGCCTCGGTCTCGAGGTCGAGATGGGCGGTGGCCTCGTCGAGGATCAGCAGCGGGGTGTCGCGCAGGAAGGCGCGCGCGAGGGCGAGGCGCTGGACCTGGCCGCCGGACAGCCCGGCGCCGCCATCGCCGATGCGGGTTTCGATGCCGGCGGGCAGGCGGTCGATCTCGTCGAGCAGGCGGGCGCGGCGCAGGGCATCGCGCAGCGCCGCATCGTCCGCCTCCGGCCGGCCGAGGCGCAGGTTCTCGGCGATCGTGCCGGCGAAGACGCGGGGGGTCTGCGGCACATAGGCCAGCCGCGCCCACCACGCCTCGCGGTCGAGCGAGGCGAGCGCCGTGTCGCCGTTGACCATGACGGCGCCGGATTGCGGGGCGACGAAGCCGAGCAGGGCGGCGGCGAGTGTGGACTTGCCGGCGCCGGAGCGGCCGACGATGGCGGTGAGCGAGCCGGCGGGAAAGGCGCAGTCGATCCCGTGCAGCACCGTCTGGCCGGGTTCGTGGGCGATGGTGAGGCCGGCGCAGCGCAGCGATGGCGGGCCGGCGGGGGGAATGGCGCTGCCCCAGCTTGTGGCGGGCTTCGCGTCGAGCACGTCGAAGATGCGGCCGGCGGCGGCCAACGCCGTCATCCGCGCGTGATAATGGGTGGCGAGGCCGCGCAGGGGGAGAAAGAATTCCGGCACCAGCAGCAGCACGAAGAAGGCGGGAAAGAAGTCGATATGCCCGTGCAGCAGCCGCGCGCCGAACAGCACGGCGACCAGGGCGATCGAGAGCGAGGCGAAGAATTCCAGCACCGCCGAGGTGAGGAAGGCGACGCGCAGCCCGGCCATGGTGGCGCGGCGGTATTCATCGGCGATCCGCCCGATCAGCGCGATCTCGTCACGTGCCCGGCCGAACAGCCGCAGCGTGGTGATGCCCTGCACGGCATCGAGGAAGCGCGCGCTCATGGTCAGCAGTTCGCGCCATTGCCGGCGGTTGATCGCCTCGGCGCGGTAGCCGACGAAGACCATGAAGACCGGGATGATCGGGCCGGTGACGAGCAGGACGAGACCGCTGATCCAGTCCACCGGG
>NZ_AFPR01000548.1:0-720 GCF_000219295.1 Acidiphilium sp. PM | reverse complement strand
ACGCTTCGAAACGACGGAAGGACCTGGAAATGGCAATCCGATATCAGGATGCAATCACTGACGACCGACTCGACGTTGCCGTTCGGAGACTGCTCGAGACCCGGGCGTGTGAGACAGATGTGGCGATCAGGGATCTGGCCATCAGGATCGTACGTGACGTGTTCTGCTTCTGCATCGCCGACGAGCCTGACGCCACGACAGGACGTTTGGCCTCGATCCATGAGGCAGTCGCTGCCGAGATTATATCACGGGCTGCGCGGATGGACTCGCTGACAGCACCCGATACGGACGCCGATTACAGGATCGATGCGGCCTCAAGGGATTCGTTTCCGGCCAGCGACCCGCCCGCCTGGATCTACTCTCACTGACTGCTGCACCCTCTGCCGGAAGTTGAGCAATGACCTATGTCGTCACCGAAAACTGCATCAAGTGCAAATACATGGACTGCGTCGAGGTCTGTCCGGTCGATTGTTTCTATGTCGGCGCGAACATGCTGGTGATTCACCCGGACGAATGCATCGATTGCGGGGTCTGCGAACCCGAATGCCCGGCCGAGGCGATCGTGCCGGATTCCGACGCGAAGGCGGACGCATGGATCGATCAGAACCGTGAATTGGCGGCCCTCTGGCCGAATATCACCCGCAAGGGAACCCCGCCAGAGGACGCCGACGCGTGGAAGGACAGGCCTGGCAAGGCCGCATTGCTCTCGAGGGAGCCCGG
>NZ_AFPR01000549.1:0-563 GCF_000219295.1 Acidiphilium sp. PM | reverse complement strand
TAAATCGAGATCAAATCGTATCGTTCTGGTTGTCGATCAAGGGCTGAATTTTGTTCCTTGGTAAAGCTTGCAAGGCAGCCGCGAAGCAAGAGCCTGAAGGAGGCATCATGATTCGCCACCATTCCGCAGCAGCGCCCCGCCGGCGCAACCTCAACCGGCTGATCGCCGCCTCGTCCGGCGCGGGGCTCTTCACCGATTACGCATTCGGCAAAGGCCCTGCTCGCCGGGCGGATGGGTCGAGTATTTCAGTTCGAACGGCTCCGGGCGCAACCAGGTCACCCGCGTGGTCGAGGCCGGTGTGCTGTTCCGATTCCGCCCTCGGCACAATCGCGGAAAAATGGTGATCAGCAAATCACGTGTCCGGCGGCTATTATCCAGGCTCTGGAACATCATTGTTGCGGCTTGGAGAGAATCGCGCCATCCGCTTTAACCGAGCTGCGTATATTTACCCGCGGCGCGTGGAAACAGGACGTTTGAGCATTTTTGTGAGTATCGATACTCAGGTTGAACCTCACCCTGGCGGGGCGCCGGAAGGCGTCAGGCGGCGGGGACCGGCGCCGGGG
>NZ_AFPR01000550.1:0-4699 GCF_000219295.1 Acidiphilium sp. PM | reverse complement strand
GAGCCAGGCGGCGCACCGCGGAGAGAATCTCAGAATTCACCTGGGTCGCGAATTTTTCACGGGTTTGGGCTGCCATGATACATCTCCAATCTTTCCTTGATTTATCATGATGCGTCATGAAGTATCAAGAAACCGCACGGCTTTCGTTGCCTCAATATCCCTTAAACACCGGAAATTTGTCGCTTTTCCCGTATGCCCCTGAACTTTGGTTGATGACGACGCAGGGACGATTGCCTGGTTCGCAGCCTGTCAGCTTGTCTGAGCCTCTGGCGTGTCGCGCGCCGATCGGTCACGCTCCGAGGATGCGTTCGCTTCGCGCCCGACTCGCGCTGCTCTGGTCGATCTCGCTGATCGCCGCGATCATCGCGGGCGGACTGATCATCGGGCTGTTCCATCAATCGGCGACGGCGAGCCTCGCGCGTGACCGGCAGGTCGCCGCCCGAGCCTGCGATTCGATTGCGCGAGCCTATGGATTCTACAGCGCCGGGCTTGGATCGGCGCCGCAGGACGAGGCGTTTCGCAAGGGGCTGAGAGGTGTTGCGGCCTTCGGGCTCTGGCCGTTTCCCGATGTCGCCGGCGGCATCGTCTTGGGCAGCACGGCACTCGCGTCGATCGGCGTCGATACGCCGCAAGACGCGGGCATCTCCACGGCGACCGCGGCAGCGCTGGACGCGGACCATCTGGTGCTGCGCCAGCGCGGAGGGTTCGGTGACCGTGCGGTGATCGCCGCCTGCCCACTTGGCAGCCCGGCCGAAGACCTTGCGGGGTTCACCATCGTCCGGCTCGACCTACTGCGCACGCCCTTCTCGAAACTTGCCGCCGGCGGCCTGGCCGTGCTGCTGCTCTTCCTTATGGTCTCGGCCTGGTTCCTCACGCGTCTGGTGCTCGGCTTCTCCCGCCGCCTCGCCGCCGTCGAGGCCGGCCTCGCCACCGACCCCGAAGCAAAACTACCACTGACCGGCGAACCCGATTTTGACCGGCTGATCGCCGCGTTGAACGGCGCTACCGCCCGCCTCGGCCGCGCCCGCGCGCGCATCGCCGAGCAGGAGAAACTCGCCTCGCTGGGACGGATGGCGGCGGGGCTGGCGCATGAAATCCGCAATCCCCTGGGCGCGATTCGCCTCCGCGCGGAATCCGGCCTGGCCGGCGACGCCGCACGACGCGGCGCGGCCCTCGACCGCATCCTCGCGGAATCGGCGCGGCTGGAAAAGCTCACCGGAAAATTGCTGGGCTTCGCCGCCGCGCCCGCGCCGCAGACTGAAGAGACATCGCTCGCACAGCTTTTCGGCGAGGCGCGCGCACCGCTCGAAGAATATGCCGCGGCGAAGGGCGTCACGATCCAAACGAACGATCGGGGCCTCTTCTGGACGCTGGACCCCGCGCTGACCCTCCGCGCGCTCGACAACCTGCTGCGCAATGCGATCGACGCCTGCGGCGAGGACGATACGGTGCGGCTGACCGCGACACGCGATGCGGACGGTCTCACGATTCTCATCGAAGATACCGGGCCAGGAATCGCACCCGGGATCGCGGCCCATCTTTTCGAGCCTTTCGTCACCGGGCGGCCGGAGGGGAACGGGCTCGGCCTTGCCATCGCCCGCGAGATGATCCGCGCCCAGGGCGGCACGCTGGTCCATGACCCATCCGAGCACGGCGCGCGGTTCCGCATAAGGTTCAGGGGGGTGTCGTGATGGCGCGGATCGCAGTGATCGACGACGATGCCGGGTTCCGCGCCAGCCTTGCCGAGGCGCTGGATGATTTCGGCCATGACGTCGCCGAATTCGCCAGCGCCGATTCGGCCCTGACGGCACTGGCGACGGACCCGGCCGCCCTCGTCTTTCTCGACCTCCGCATGCCAGGCATGGACGGGATCGCCGCGCTGGAAGCGTTGAAATCGCGCGACAAGGCGCTGCCGGTCGTCGTGCTCACCGCCTACGCGACCGGTGAGAACACGATCGCCGCGATGCGCCTTGGCGCATTCGATCATCTGACCAAGCCGGTCGGCCGCGCAGATCTCGAAGCCCTGCTCGACCGGGCGCTTACCGGCACGGCGACAACGTCGGCCCCGGCAGACTCCGTCGCGCCTGGCGAAATCATCGGCACGAGTCCGGCGATCCGCGAAGTCCAGAAACGGATCGGCCTCGCCGCCTCGGGCCAGGCGACCGTGCTGATCCTTGGCGAGACCGGCGTCGGCAAGGAACTCGTCGCCCGCGCGATCCACCGGTTCAGCGACCGCGCGTCGAGACCCTTCGTCGCAGTGAATTGCGCGGCAATCCCCGCCGATCTGCTGGAGAGCGAATTGTTCGGCCATGAGCGCGGCGCTTTCACCGGCGCAATCGGCGCGCGGCGCGGCCGGTTCCGCGAGGCGGAAGGTGGCACGATCTTGCTCGACGAGATCGGCGACATGGCGCCGGCGACCCAGGCGAAGATTTTGCGGGTGCTGGAAGAACGCGAGGTCGTGCCGCTAGGCGGCGCACCGGTCGCGATCGATGTGCGGATGATCGCAGCGACCCATCGCGACCTTGCCGAACGCGTGGAGGAAGGCCGGTTCCGCGCCGATCTCTATTACCGCCTCGCCGTGCTGCCGATCGTCGTGCCGCCGCTACGCGAGCGCGTGGCCGATATCGAGGCGATCGCCCGCCATCTCCTCGCCTGCATCCGCCCGGCCTCGCCGCCGACGCTGAGCAAGGCCGCATTGGACGCGCTCTCCGCCTGGCCCTGGCACGGCAATGTCCGCGAATTGCGCAATGTCCTCGAACGCGCGGCAAGCCTGGCGCCGGGACGGGTGATCGATGCGGCCGATCTCGCCCTCGCGCCATCGCCGCGCCAGACCGCGTCCCTGCCGCCGCCGCGTCGCCTGGCGGAGACTGTCGCCGATGCCGAAATCGTCGCGATCCGCGCCGCGCTGATCCGCGCCGGCGGGAATCGCACGGAAGCGGCGCGCGAACTTGGCATCAGCCGCGCCGCGCTCTACGACCGACTCAATCGATACGGGCTGACAACGCTGTCGGAAAATCCGACGGAGACTGTCGGCGGATCCGACGAGTCCTCCGTCGTGTAACTCCCGAAACCCTTGCCGTTCAACGCGTTATGGTTTGGCACGCCGTGTGCAGAGCATCAGGGCGACGGATCATACCGTCGACATCATGGAGATACGCATGACACGACTGAAGCTTATGCTCGCCGCCGGCGCCGCCACGACGATGCTCGCCACCGGCGCGGCAAGCGCCGCAACCCTTGGCAACCGGGCGGCGCTCAAGGACCTGCCGACCTATTCCGGAACGGTGGCGCATTTCACCATCACGCCGCGCGGCGCGATCGACGGGATGATTCTTTCGAACGGCACCGAGATCCTGTTCCCGCCCTATCTCTCCACGGAGATCGCCTATGCGGTGAAACAGGGCGACCAGGTTACGGTGCGCGGCCTGAAAGCGGCCGGCGCACCCGTAATACGCGGCGTCACGATCAACGATGCGACGACGCATCAGCGCGTGGTCGATAACGGCCCGCCAGCCGGTTTCGGCCCGCATCACCATGACCGCGCGACGCGGATGATGGCGGATGGCAAGGTCGCGCAGGTGCTCTACGATCCGGGCGGGCGCCGCAACGGCGTGCTGCTCGAGAACGGCACAGTGCTGCATCTGCCGCCGCCGGAATTCGGCAACCAGAAGATCGCGGCACTCCTGAAACCGGGCGCAACCGTCGCCGCGGTCGGCGCTGGCACTGCGAATGCGCTGGGCAAGGCGGTGATGGTGCGCGCGATCGGCCCATCCTTCGACGCGCTGACCCGGCTCGCGCCGCCGCACCGCCCGCACCGTTTCCAGCCTCGCGGACCGATGGCGGGACCGGGCTCCTGGCACCATGCGGGATGGCAGCCCAGACCTCCGCAGCCGGCGCCCGCAAAATAACAGGACGGCAGTTTCTCCACATCGAAACGCGGCCGGGACATCACCTTCCGGCCGCGTGAATCGTTTCGTTAGATTACGGAGCCCGCCTTGCGACGTCAGACGACGACGCCGGACTCCGCATCCAGAAGATGCATCTACTTGAGGTCGACGGCGAGCGGCACTGTCTCGCCGACCTCAACCTTGCTATGCAGGGAGATCCGCGCGCGGCCATTTCCCCAGCGATGAGGCTGCGGCCAAGCAGCTCTATCTGATCCTGAACCGTTCAGAAAAAGACTGGGCGATGCCGCCTCGCGAATGGGCTATCGCAAAAGCTCAGTTCGCCGTCATCTGCGACGATCGTTTCGTAAGGGCCTTGGCGGCTTGCTGTTCAACCGCCACCCATACACGGAATTCCTGACACTGCCCTTCCCCGCAGCCGGCGACCTTCAGCTGTGCGACCTGGGCGGCCACGCTCTGGCCGTCGGTGGAGACTCGTGCATACCCGTAGATCATGCCGCTGCAACAGAAAACCCTGCATGCGGCCTATGGGGCGGGTGTGGTCGTAATTCCTGATTTTCGCGCATACGCGGCACATTCCGGGGGAAACCAATCAGAGGAGGTCGCGACCGAACGAGATTTACCAATTTTGGATGATACTCATCAAATTTTCTGTCAGAACATTTTACATTCCACTCGCCTAATTTGAAATAAGTATATGTATTTGCTTGCTATTATTATATGGCAGGATTTTTGCTTAAATTTTGTTGCGCTTCAGAATGAATGCGTGATGTCTCCCTCGATGGAGCATCTTT
>NZ_AFPR01000551.1:0-1135 GCF_000219295.1 Acidiphilium sp. PM | reverse complement strand
CTACCCGCCCAAGCGCGTGGTCCCGCCCAAGGTCCGCGCCTTCATCGACGGCTTCGCCGCCCATCTCGGCGCCCCGCCCTACTGGGAGCGCGACGCGCCGCCGCCCTGATCCCCGCGCGGGCGCCTATTGCCTCGCGCCCGCATGATTGCCAGAACATCCCCGAGGCGAGTTAGAGGAGCTGAACGTGTTGAAGATCGCGATCATCGGCGGCGGCTATGTCGGCCTGGTGTCGGCGGCGTGCTTCGCCGAATTCGGCGTCAGCGTGATGGTCGCGGAAACCGACCCCGCGCGGCTCGACCGCCTGCGCCGCGGCGAGATCCCGATCTACGAGCCGGGGCTCGATCCGCTGGTCGAGCGCAACCGCGCCGCCGGCCGTCTCGGCTTCACCGGCCGCATCGAGGAGGCGATCGCCGGGGCCGAGGCGGTGTTCATCGCCGTCGGCACGCCCTCGCGGCGCGGCGGCGGCCATGCCGACCTGTCCTATGTCTTCGCCGCCGCCGAGCAGGTGCTGGCGGCACTCGACCACCCGACGGTGCTGGTCACCAAATCCACCGTCCCGGTCGGCACCGGCCGCCGCCTCGCCGCCCTCGCCGCCGCCCGCCGCCCCGACCTTGCGATCGACGTCGCCTCGAATCCGGAATTCCTGCGCGAGGGCAGCGCGATCGGCGACTTCATGCGGCCGGACCGCGTCGTCGTCGGCGCCGAGACCGAGCGCGCCCGCGAGGTGCTGCGCGCCCTCTACCGCCCGCTCAACCTGATCGAGACGCCGATCCTGATCACCGGGCTCGAAACCGCCGAACTCATCAAATACGCCGCCAACGCCTTCCTCGCGATGAAGGTCACCTTCATCAACGAGATGGCCGATCTCTGCGAGGCGGTGGGGGCGGACGTGCACGGCGTCGCCCGCGGCATGGGGCTCGACCGGCGGATCGGCGCCAAGTTCCTCCACCCCGGCCCCGGCTTCGGCGGCTCCTGCTTCCCCCAAGGACACGCTCGCCCTCGCCCGCATCGCCCAGGACGCCCGCGCCCCCTCCCGCCTGACCGAGGCGGTGGTCGCGGTGAACGACGCGCGCAAGGCCGGGCTCGGCCGCCGCGTGCTCGATGCCGCCGGCGGCTCGGTGCGCGGCATGCGCG
>NZ_AFPR01000552.1:0-5269 GCF_000219295.1 Acidiphilium sp. PM | reverse complement strand
TGCTCTCCGCAGCGCGGGATGCGCGCGACGAGGCCCGGGCCGGCGCGCAGGCCGGCCGCGGTTCCTCGCTGGTGCGCAGGCAACTGCGCGCCCAGGCGGCCAATTATGAGCGGTTTTCTACGAGCCGTCGTTCGATAATCAGTGACATCGACTCTAATTTGGGAAGGTAGGCTAAACCTCGTTTCCCGTCATTTCACAGGCTCTTGTGATGGCACTCCCTAGATACCAGTCCCAGAAGGCGCGTTCTATTTTCCGGTCGGTGGCTTCGGACCAGGGTAATCCGCCGGCCTCCGCCGCGGCTGCAAGCATGCTCGGCTCGAAACCTTCCGGATCGAGATCATCGTCATCGATTTCGGCATCTGCATCCGGAACCCCCTGGAAGACGGCGGTAGTGATGGTGTTGGCAGCCGCATGGCCGACAAACATTGCCGTCTCCTGACCTTTCGCATAGCTCCGGTTCTCGACGATATCGACATAAAGCGAATCGCGGGTTTTTTCAGCCAGTACCGGATCCGTACGATCGAAGGCGGTATCAAGAGCAATTCGCAGCATCGAAGCTGGCGAGTTATCAGTCGGAAAGACCGCGCGCCAAAGCGGCATTACGCGCTGGACCGCGAGAATATCCAGCAGAACAAGTCGGCGATGGCCAACATCGCGCCCTTGTTTGGTTTCGATATCGGGATACATCGCGCGCCAGATCGCACGCCTCCTAGGCAGGCTGACGCGCCCGCTTGCTTCCAGCTCATGCCGGGCAATATCAATGTTGCGTGCGAGCGTAAGAGAATTCGTCAATTGATGCCTCGCAATCGCCATTCATGATTTCGGCCTGTGATCGTTCCATCGGCCCCGAAAGTCCATGTTCCGTCCGGATCGGTGACCGTCTGGCCTTCCCCGCTCGACATCGCGAGCTTTGAAAAATACGTTCGGAGTCGGAACACATCGGCTTTGTAACACCGATGGGCTCGTTAGGTCGCGTGGACGGGTTTAACCAATATCAGTGCGCAAGCGAAGCTGATGAAGGCGGCGTAGCTGGTTGCGGTCTTATCGCAGCGCATGGCGATGCGTTTGAAGCGTTTGAGTTTGCCGATCGTCTGCTCGATGCGTGCGCGTCGGCGGTACAACCGCTT
This sequence comes from Acidiphilium sp. PM, assembly GCF_000219295.1. Classification (NCBI taxonomy): domain Bacteria; kingdom Pseudomonadati; phylum Pseudomonadota; class Alphaproteobacteria; order Acetobacterales; family Acidocellaceae; genus Acidiphilium; species Acidiphilium sp. PM. The sequence continues at coordinate 4,142 of NZ_AFPR01000552.1, read as the reverse complement.
CGGGAAGAATTGGCCTATTTCCTTGGAATTTTCGCGACGCGGGATGACCGGGGTGATGCCGCGCGCGCGAGCTGCCACTCGGTTGGCGCGGCTGTCGTAGCCCTTGTCGGTCACCACGATACGCGGACGGATGTCGGGTCCGATATCGAGCGAGGTCTCGAACTCGGTGGTATCGCTGGCTTCGCCGCCGGTCAGGCGGAAGTCGAGCGGGTGACCGTCGAGATCGGTCTTGAGGTGAATTTTGGCCGAGAAGCCGCCACGCGAGCGGCCAACGGCCTGGCCCTGCTGCCCCCTTTTGCCCCGGCGGCGGAGACGTGGGCGCGCGCCGTTGTGCTGTCGAACAACTGCACCAGATGCGAGGTCTGACTGTATTCGGCGAGAAGCTGAAAGAACGCCTCGAACACCCCGGAGCGGCTCAGCCGCCAGAACCGCTTCCATACGCTGTTCCATTTGCCAAATTCCGCAGGCAGGGCCCGCCACGTGATGCCATGGACAGTGAAATAGTGCACCGCTTCCAGAAATTTCCGGTCGTCATGCCCCGGCTCGCCACGGCTCGATTGGGCCGCGTCAAAAACCTTCAGCACCACAGACCAATCCTGTTCCGTCATTCCCGTCAGCATGCCCGACCCTCCGTTGCCGGTCACGCAGTGATTCGAACAATTCCCGATTCGGGAATCGGTCAAATCCTCATATCAGCGATTCCGTCCACACGGACTAGATGCACGGCACCGATAGAGGGCCACAAGTCAGCACGCGCTGCCTCGAATTGGCCTGCTTGCCGTTCCCGTTACGAGCGCTCCCGCCGCTACAGAACCGGGTATTCGTCCCCGTACTCATCACCGTCCTATTATTCTCCGTCGGGGAATAGCGGAGGCGGTCGGAGCAGCGGCGGCACTTCCGACCGTGCAAGAGCCGGTTGGTCGAAAGCCGTGTATGCTGTATCGTTGTGCGGATGGGAAATGCACTTTCAGGATCACCTGGACCGCGCCCCTGGTTGGCAACGCCCCATCCGCAAGCACTCCATCTGGATCTGCGAAGCCTCCACGCGGTTTATCTCGTCCTGCCCACCTCGGCAGAGACGAGAGAAGTCCGCCGGTTCCAGACATATCAGGGATCCGATACTCTCGGCCGGGTCGAATTCGAGCAGATGCTCGACGCCATGCGTCAGGGCGGCACGCCATTTTTCGGTCATCCGGGCAATCTTGCGGCCATCCGTCGCTTCTACGCGGCCTGGCGGAACGAACGTCAGGAGGTCCCGCCAGAACTCCTGATCCGGCAGTTCCAGGCGGATGTCAGCCACGGCGCGCTTGCGGTCTTCCGTTTCCCGAGCGACCCGCATCGCAGCATGCTCCGCGGCGATGCCGGCAGCGGGATCCTGCCGGGCCGCGGCCCGGTGTCCGGCTGGAGCGGTGGGCAGAAGGTGGTCGCCATGTTCGAGGCGATCCCGGAGTGTCTTGGAGAGGCGAGCCGGGCGGAATTCAGGGCATTCCTGACGCCGCAGAACCTTGCGGTGATGGCGCTGTTCTTCGGCGGGATCGCGGTCGTGCAAGCGGTACCGGGGGCGGATGCGATCGTGGACGGCATGATCGCCGGGCTGGCCTGGTGGCAGTTCGGCTGGGCGGGGCTGATTGCCGGGAAGGATCTCGTCGAGGCGGTGATCAAGGCCGGCCATGCCAGGACGGGTGAAGAGATCAAACTCGCCGCCAAACTGGCCGCGGCGGCGCTGGTCTCACTAGGTCTCCTCGTCCTGCTCCGTGAAATCATCGAACGCGTGCATGAGGTGAAACCCAAGGCGCCAGAGACAGAGGATGAGCCCGTCCGTCCGCCACCACGCCGCGTGGCGAAGGCCGCGACCGGCAGGTCGGGCCGCGGGGGAGCGGCAGAGCCGTCTTCACCGAAACCACTACCTCGTGCACTGCCAGTGCGCCGGCCGCTTTACCGCTCCGATCTTGATGAGCAGTGGTTTGATCCGAAGACAGGCGACTTGCGGTGGCCGCCAAACGATGGATTCGATGGTCCCGCCGTGCGCACGGAACTGCAACCTGGGCAGACGATTGACCGCTATAGCGGCTTCTCCGGCGAGGACGACGCCGGCAGCTTCCTGTCGCCGGCCGGGACGCCGTTCGGCGATCGTGCCCTGCCTTATGATCCAGCGACGCAGCAGCACGCGGTCTACGAAGTCTTAAAGCCGATCCCTGTCACCTCCGGCCGCGCCGCCGGCTGGTTTGGCGAGCCCGGGGGCGGTGTACAATACAAGACGGACATGTCGGTTGGCGATCTCGTCCGGGGTGGTTACTTGCAGCAGGTTCGCTAGAGGAGGTCCAGATGAAGGTCAGCGAGATGAAGGCGCGCCTCAGCGCTCACGGCGTCGAGGACGGCGATCTCTACACGCACGGCAGCCTCGGCGGCGGCGAGATCGACGGCATCGAGCAGGTCGACGGCAAGTGGTTCACCTATTTCAGCGAGCGGGGCAGCAAGCGGAACTACCGGGAATGGCCCTCCGAGGAGGAGGCCGCGGCCTATATCTACGAGCGGGCGGAACGGCTGGCGCGCCGGCTCGGGCTCTGGAAGGGTTGACAGGCGGCCCTCCGACCGGGCGGGGGGGGGGGGGGGCAGCGAGCAAGCCACCAACAATTCTGCGAAAGCTGAACCGCCCCGGGTTTGCCGGAGGCTCCAACTCCCAAATGGGATGGAGCCATGACGAGTCCGACGACGAACAAATTTTCTGCCGAAGTCCGCGAGCGTGGGGTGCGGATGGTGCTGGAGCCGAAGGTGAACATCCGTCGCGCTGGGCGAGGCAGCCAAGGTTCCGCCTGCCTTGGCATGTGGAATGCTGCGGAGGGGGCGATGGTGTCGATAGCGGCGAAGTTTGGCTGCTCGCCTCATACGCTGCGTGAATGGGTGCAGAAGGCGGATCGCGACAGCGGCCGTGCGCCTGGTGTTCCGTCGGAAGTATCTGCGAAGCTGAAGGCGCAGGAACGCGAGAACCGCGAACTCCGCCAGGCGAATGAGATCCTGCGCAAGGCGTCGGCCTATTTTGCCCAGGCGGAGCTCGACCGCCGGTTCCAGCCATGATTGCGTTCATCGATGATCACCGCGGGGCCTATGGGGTCGAGCCGATCTGCGGGGTGCTGCCGATCGCCCCATCGACCGACCACGAGCACGTAGCGAAGCGGGCCAACCGCGAGAGGCGGTCAGAACGCGCCCGGCGGGATGAGGCGCTTGCGGCGGATATCCGGCGCGTGTTCGCGGAGAATTTCGGGGTCTACGGTGCGCGCAAGGTCTGGCGGCAGTTGTGGCGGGAAGGATGCGCCGTTGCCCGCCGCACGGTGGAGCGGTTGATGCGCACAATGGGATTACAAGGCGCGGTCCGCGGCAAGCCGGTCAGGACGACGATCGGCGACAAGACGGCCCATTGCCCACTGGACCGCGTCAACCGCCAGTTCCAGGCGCCGGCGCCGAACATGCTCCGGGTCTCCGACTTCACCTATGTCGCGACCTGGCAGGGCTTTGTATATGTGGCGTTCGTCATCGATACATTCGCCCGGCGTATCGTCGGCTGGCGGGTAAGCCGCACGGCGCATGCCGGCTTCGTCCTCGATGCCCTGGAACAGCCTCTTCACGACAGACGCCCGGTACGTAGCGGCGGCCTCGTCCATCATAGCGACAGTCAGAAGATCGAGGCCAGTTCCCGGGTGGTCTGACCCTCACAGCGATGGACCCTCTGGTAGGCTGGCGCCGCAGGGCGTCCTGGTGCGGTCTGACCCAAACACCGATCGACCAGCCGTGTCTTTCCCCGGACCTGTCGGCCGCCCGGGAACACCCTGCGGTGAGGTTTTGCCTCGCTGGTGCTTGTGACCCGAGAAGGGCCTGACCGTCTGGTCACGTGACTGTCCTGTCCATGCATCCGGTCGTGGCGAAGCTGTCTAGGCATGGTTGAACCAGAAAGGAGCCGGAATGAGCATGGAGAAAGACGCGGCGCGTCATGTCGTGGGCGGGTGCCGTGTGGGCGGTTGCGGCGGGTGCGGCGTGGGCGGGTGCCGCGTAGGCGGGTGCGGCGTGGGTGGTGCGGAAGCCGGAGACGCGGCCGGCGAGGCGGCTGATTTCCTCGCGCAGGGAGTGGGTGGCGGCGGAGGTCTGTT
>NZ_AFPR01000553.1:0-1178 GCF_000219295.1 Acidiphilium sp. PM | reverse complement strand
ACGTATTTCTGGATCTTGCCGGTCGAGGTCTTCGGCAACTCGCTGAACACGATGCGCTTCGGCGCCTTGAAATGGGCCATGTTCTGCCGGCAGAAGGCGATGATCTCCTCGGCCGTGGCCGTCATGTCCGGCCGCAGCACGACGAAGGCACACGGCACTTCGCCCCATTTCTCGTCCGGCGCGGCCACGACCGCCGCTTCCAGGACCGCCGGATGGCGATAGAGCACGGTCTCGATCTCGATCGTCGAGATGTTTTCCCCGCCGGAAATGATGATGTCCTTCGAGCGGTCCTTGAGCTCGATGTAGCCGTCGGGGTGCATCACGCCGAGATCGCCGGTCGCGAACCAGCCGCCGGCGAAGGATTTTTCCGTCGCGGCCGCATCCTTCAGGTAGCCCATCATCACGATGTTGCCGCGCAGGAACACCTCGCCCATCGTCGTCCCGTCCGCCGGCACCGGCGCGCGGGTGGCCGGATCGGCGACCATCGCCCCTTCCTCGACCGCATAGGTCACGCCCTGTCTTGCCCGCAGCGCCGCGCGCTCCGCCGCCGGGCGGCCGTTCCAGTCCTCCTGCCAGGCGCAATAGGTCACCGGGCCGTAGGTTTCGGTCAGCCCGTAGACATGGGTGAGATCGACACCGAGCCCTTCCATCGCCTCGATCACGGCGGCAGGCGGCGGCGCGCCGGCGGTCATCATCGCGACGCCGCGCCCGGCATAGACCGCCCGCTGCGGTTCCGGCGCGTTGATCATCATGTTCATGATCACCGGTGCGCCGCAGAGATGTGTCACCCCATGCCGCTCCACGGCGGCGGCGATACTCGCCGCGTCGATCCGCCGCAGGCAGACATGCGTTCCCGCCAGCGCGGTGATGGTCCAGGGGAAGCACCAGCCGTTGCAGTGGAACATCGGCAGCGTCCAGAGATAGACCGGATGCTGGCGCATGTTCCAGGTGATGGCGTTGCCGAGCCCGTTCAGATAGGCGCCGCGATGATGATAGACGACGCCCTTGGGCTTGCCCGTGGTGCCCGAGGTGTAGTTGAGCGCGATGGCCGACCATTCGTCATCGGGGAAGCACCAGTCGAAATCCGCCGTGCCGGTGGCGAGGAAATCCTCGTAATCCATTGCTCCCAGCCGGGCGCCGCCTGGGCCCTCGGGATCGTCGATATCGATCACCGGAGG
>NZ_AFPR01000554.1:0-2331 GCF_000219295.1 Acidiphilium sp. PM | reverse complement strand
CGTAGAAGGCGGTGTCGTGTGTCAGCTTGAGCAGGCCGGTTTCGGGATTGCGGGTGGCGACTGCGCGTTCGACCTGAATGATGGCGGTGACATGGGGATGCCAGTCGGTGCCGGCGAGCGCGCTGGCGGGATCGAAGACGGCGACGGTGCGGGTTTCGTCACGATTGCGGCCGCGGTCGCGGGTCCGGAAGACGTCGTATGGGGCGCCCGATGTGGCGATATGGTGGATCGCCTGCTTCAGCGTCGGTTGATTGTCCTTGACCTGGACGATGAGGCTGATGTTGCCCGCCTGGGCGACGTTGAAGGCTTTTTTTGGCAGTGCAGGGCATCCAGGGTGACGAGTGTGTCCTTGGCGATGCCCAGTTCGGCGAGCAGCGCCTGGGCGGCGGGGATCTCGCTGGATTTCTCGCCGATCTCGACATGAGCGAGCACCAGCTTGTTGGAGTGGACGGCCCCACGGCATCGGATGTGCCAGGATAGGGTCGTGAAACAACCTAAGGAAAGGGCCGCCCACATGGAATATAAGCGCATTTCGATCGACACGTCCAAGCATGTCTTCACGATCCACGGGGTCGATGAGGCTGAGCGGCCGGCGTTACGCCGGGACCTCCGGCGGTCGCAGATGGAGAAGTTTTTCGGCAAGCTGGAGCCGACCGAAGTGGCGTTGGAAGCCTGTGGCGGCGCGCATCATTGGGGCCGCCGGCTGAGTGCCATGGGCCACCGGGTGAAGCTGATCCCGCCGCAGTATGTGAAGCCCTTCGTCAAACGCAACAAGAACGACCGCAATGATGCCGAGGCGATCGGCGAAGCGGCGTCGCGGCCGAGCATGCCCACGGTGCCGGTGAAGAGCGTCGAGGAACAGGCCGCGACGGTCATCGTGAAGCATCGCGAGCTGCTGGTCGGGCAGCGGACTGCGGCGATCAACGCGCTGCGCGGGCATGCGGCGGAATTCGGCGTGATCGCGGCCAAAGGCACGGCCAATGTCGAGGCGCTGCTGGCGATGCTGGCCGAGACGTCCGAGATCCCTCCGGCCGCCAAGGTGGCGTTCGCGGCGATGGGCGCGCATATCGCCGATCTCGACACCAAGCTCGCGGCGATGGAGAAGCAACTCCTCGAGCAACACAAGAGCAACCCGGTCAGCCAGCTCCTGGTGAAGGTCCCCGGCATCGGCCCGATCACCGCGATCACCCTGGCGCTGTCGGTGAACCCGACAAACTTCGAGAGCGGACGCCACTTCGCCGCCTGGCTCGGCCTGACGCCGCGGGAGAATTCCACCGGCGGCAAACACCGAATGGGCAGGATCAGCAAGGCCGGCAGCAAGAGACTGCGGTCGCTGTTGGTGGTCGGTGCGACCTCGGTGATCCGGGTCGCCAAACCGGGACGGCCGTCGAGCTCGGCCTGGCTGTTGGGATTGCTGGCGCGCAAGCCGAAGAAGGTCGCGGCGGTCGCGCTGGCCAACAAGATCGCCCGGGTCGTCTGGGCGATGATGGCGCGGGGTGAGGCGTATCGGCGTCAGCCGAGCGCCGCGTGAACCCTGCACCGGTGCCCGGGGTTTAAGGGCAGCCAGAGATGAAAGTCGGTCGAACCGACAAGCAAGACATGCCGTTAATACCAATGACCTTGTCAGGTCGCCAGCTTGTTTGGCGCTTGCTTGCGGATTCCATCTGGGCCAGCGGCCATGATGCCGCGCCAACAGGCCGGACACATGAACGCTTTCGACCCGAAGCCCGTCTCTCGTTCGTCCCCTTGAACCCCAGGGGCCGTCCACACATGGTGTCGGTGGCGAAGGCGCTGAGCACATGAGCCGCGGTGCGGTCATGGAACCTGTCGAAACTGCCGCGCAGGGTCTTGCCGTCGAGCGCAATGCTGGCCGTGCCGGGCTTGGTCCTGGCCGCTTGCAGCAGTGCCGCGTGGCGTCGGAACGCGGCCTCCACCGCGCCCGGATCGAGCCCCTGGAGGATGTAGCGGATCGCCGTGTGGAGAGCATCAGGAAGTGTGGGGTGATCAGGCCGCGGCGGGGTGAGTTGCGCCATCTCGGCCCAATCACCTCGTAGGTTCATTTTCGGCCAATTTTTCGAACATATGGCGAACTGGGCCGAATTTGGGTGCAAACCGACTACCCCATGACCACCTCGGGCCGTACAGCCGCCAGCGCTTGGTCGAGCCCAGGTCACCCTGAAACTCGAAAGTGGCCAGAAACGCCGGCGCCCAGCGCCGAATACCAGCATAATGTTCGCTCAGCACCTCGTAGGGATCGAAATCTTCCGATCGAACCAGAGTTTCCGCTTCCATAACGGTCGAGCAGAACCGGTCCCAGGGTATCACCTTGTC
>NZ_AFPR01000555.1:0-966 GCF_000219295.1 Acidiphilium sp. PM | reverse complement strand
CCATCAGCATATTGTTGCCTTCGTCGCCCACCTTCATCGTCACCGGTGTAGCACCGACGGTGGCGCGATAGTTGTCGCTGCCCATGGTGCGCATGTAGCGATATTCGACGGTGGCGGACAGGCCCGGCGCGGCCGGGATCGGGAAGGCCAGACCGGCGATCGCCTGGTAGGCGAAGGCGCCGGGCGTGCCATTGAAGCGCGCGCCCGTCACGCCGGCATTGCGCCACTGCAGCCACTGATAGCCGACGCCGGCGCCGACATACGGATAGACATAGGGAACGCCGACATCGAAATCATACAGGGCGTTCGCCATGAAGCCGTATTTCTGCTCGGTGCCGGATACCACCGCCTGCGCGCCGTTCCCGTCGACCTTCGCGGCCTGATTGTGGAAATAGTCGCCCTCGAGTTCGACGCGGAAGCCGTTGCCGAAGCCGTAGCCGACCGAAGCCTCGCCGGTGAACCCGTTATGGAAGAGGGTGCGCGCCCCCGAGGTGAAGTCCTGGTATGGCGTCGAGATACTTTTCACCTTGCGGCTGCCCATGATGTTGTAGCCGAGGCCAAGACTGACATAGGGGCCGGTGACCGGCTGAGCCATCGCCGCCGCCGGAACCAGGGCGGGAGCCGCGATGATCGTCGCCGCCAGAAGTGTCGTGCGCAATTTCATTTTCGTCTCTCCTCGTGCGCCGGAGCCTGTTTGCTGATCGAACGGTTAAGCTTCCGTCGACGGACATTTAGCATCGCCCCTGCCGATGCAGGAGGGCTTGAACGTTGACGCCCCGTATTTCCGGATTGGTGTTGCTCCAAAACCACAGACCGGAACGCGATGTGACAATATCACGACGTTTGCCAGATCCTTGGCCAATGACAGAAAAACCCCAGCGTTTCCGCCGGGGTTTCCTGATCCGATCCGCAGGCCTTGCTCAGTGGAGGATGATTTCCACGCGGCGGTTCTGCGGCTCGCGAACA
>NZ_AFPR01000556.1:0-7314 GCF_000219295.1 Acidiphilium sp. PM | reverse complement strand
AAAATTTCCTCATGTGAGATTGCGCTTACGATCAGATCGTCAACACCTGCCTCGAGAATGCGCAGGCGCGTTGCTTCGCTCAGCAAATGCGCGACGGCCATGATCGGGCAGCGCAGTCCAGCGAGGCGCAACCTGCGGATGAGTTCGATCTCCGCCGGGCGGGTGTCCGTTACACGCAGAACGACCGCGTCGTATTCATAAAATCGCGTCAGATCGAGCGCTTCTTCAATATCCGTCGTTTCGTCTACAACGACGAGCTTGGACTTAAAGAATGTAGTCAGAACATCTCGATTATCGAGCGGGTTTCCAAAAATGAGAAGTTTCATTACAACCCCCAGTTAACTGAAAAATTCAATACAACCGGAAGGGGAGGGCGTCAATAAAATAATTTTAAGGAGATGATAATCGATTGAATAATAATTTCGATTACGAAAAATGGGATTGAAATTGAGTTTTTGGAAACTTTTCCGGCACCAGGGCGCACAAATGCGGTGAAAACCCTGCCTTTATCCGCCGATGGCCGGGGTGTTCGGCAGGGGGAGCAGCGAGGTTCGAGCGCGTGGGAGGGTATTGAAGATTAAATCGAGGCAATGGATTGGCGTGCGCCGGACTACCAGCGGTTGCGCGCTTCCTGATCCTCGTCGCGTGCCGAAACCCAGTGCGATGTGCCATCGGCAAAGTTCTCGCGCTTCCAGAACGGCGCGTCGGTCTTCAGCCAGTCGATCAGGAAGGCGGTTGCCGCGAGGGCGTCAGCCCGATGGGCGCTGGCGGCGGCGGCCAGAACGATACGGGCGCCGGGTGTCAGTTCGCCGACCCGGTGGATGATCGTGCAACCGGTGAGCTGCCAGCGGTTCGCGGCCGTCTTGGCAATCTCGGCCAGGGACGCCTCGGTCATTGCCGGGTAATGTTCGAGAATCAGGGAGGTCAGCCGGCGGCCGCCGGCCTCGCCTCGGACGACGCCGACGAAACTGGCAACCGCGCCGGCCCCCGCTTCAAGCGCGGCGAGTTCGGCGCCGACGTCGATGTCCTCAGTCGTGACGACGATGCGAGGCATGCTCCGGCCCGTCATCCACCGGTGAAAGGCGGAAAGAAGGCGATCTCTCGGGCACCTTCCAGCAATGTGTCGGGCGGAACGAAGCGCTGATCGAGGGCGGTCTTGATCGCGCGGCGGTCTGCGAACGCACGGGTATGGGCAGGGCTGCGCGCAGACAGAAAATCGGTCAGGGCACTGATTGTCGTCACTTCGGGCGGAATATCGACGTCTTCCTCGGAGAGGCCGATACGCTCGCGCAACCAGGCGAAATAGAGGATCTTCATTATAAGGATATGGGACCACAGAGGCGTTGAGTCATCGGGTCGGGACCGTTACCACCTGGCCATTCGACTGGATCAGCGTCGCGGTGCCGTTCCCGTTGGGAATCAGGATGCCGCCCCCCCGGCCGCCGATCGGGGCGATCGTCTGGTAACGGCCGTTGCTGGGAGACGTCACGATGCCGAGCGGGCCATGCGGTCCCATGACCGTCTGGCCCACAGGCAGCGAATCTCCGGAGGTAATCGGCTTGGCGGGCCTTGCCGGCGCTGTCGGTATTGCCGGGGCGCGCGGCACAGGCGCCTGTGCGCTGCCGGGTGGCGTGGATGAGTGCATGGCCGCGCCGGCGGGGCGGGAGAACGTTGCCTCCGCGCCTTCCGCGCGGTCGGGCGGCAGACGGCGGACCTTTGCGCCGGGCGGAACCGAATAGGACGGCGCCGGGGAGCTGCCGGCGGGGGCGCTGTAGAGGTTCTGATAAGCCTGCCCGAGGGGCACGTTCATGTGTTTCTGGATTTCACCGAGTGTTGGCACCGGAGCGAGCTTGCCCGGCCAGACATCGCCTGGCTGGGGACGCAGCGGCTGTACCGCGACCTCGTTGCCGCGGGCGCGCTGCATGTTGATGGCGTCACCCGCGGGCGCATTCGGATCCCCGAGTGGGTTGAGGGTGCTGTTGAAATAGTTGCCCACGCCCGCGCAGCCGGAAAGCAGCAGCACAAGACTGCCGGGAAGAAGTGCGGCCACGGCACGGCGGGGCCGGGGCGAAGGCAGTACGGCCGGGCGGGATGGGGCGGATCTGGCAAATTGCCGCATCTTTCTTCCTCGAAATTGTTCGAATTCGTTATGCGCCGGTTTGCCGGTCTACCTCAAGCGATCAGGCGGCCGCATCGGCGGAGGAGGAACCGCGCGACGGCTGGCGGATCGCCGAGGGGAAGAACAGGTCGGTCGCACCCGGGGAGCGGGACATCGCAGGCGACGGCGATGACATCGTCCTGCTCCGGCCAAAGCGGCGCCTTGCCGAGTTCGGGCCGATGCACTTCGATCTTTTCGACCGCGGCCGCCTTGAAGCCTTCCGCGAGATAGAGATCGGCCGGTGCCATGCGGGCGAGCAGGGCAGCAAGATCCGGTTCGGCGGCGGCGCCGTGATCGTGAAACAGCACGAAGCGTTCGGCGGTGGCGAGCATCGTTTCGTGTGCTCCGGCTTCGCGATGACGGAAACTGTCCTTGCCCGGCTGGTCGGGGTCGACCTTGTGGTGGGCGTGCTTCAGGGTCGAAACCCGCAGCCCGGCGCCGCCGAGCAGGGGCAGAAGGGCGGTGAGCAGGGTTGTCTTGCCGCTTCCCGACCAGCCGATGAGGGCGATGACCGGCGCGCCGTGCGCCGTGAGTGTCGCTGATGATTTCGTCATCTTCGGGTCAGGGTGACGGTCCGGGCTGGGTCACGTGACGCAGCCCCGCGGTCAGGTAATCCCAGCCGGTGATGAGGGTGAGGCCGGCGGCGATCCAGAGCAGGGCGCCGCCGATGATGCCGGCCGGGAGCCAGGGGATGCCGAGTTCCGCGGCGCCGGAATTGCCGAGCAGGAGAATGCCGAGCGCCACCATCTGCGCGGCCGTCTTCCATTTGGCCAGCCGGGTCACCGGCATGCCGACCTTGATGCCCGCAAGGTATTCACGCAGGCCCGACACCAGGATTTCACGCAGCATGATCACGATCGCCGGGTAGATGCCGAAGGCGGTCACGCGATGAAAACCGACGAGAAGCATCAGTGTTGCGCCCACCAGCAGCTTGTCCGCGATCGGATCGAGCATCCGGCCGAGATCGGATAGCTGGCGGCGGCTGCGGGCGAGGCGGCCGTCCAGCCAGTCGGTGATGCCCGCGATGACGAAAAGGAGGGCGGCCAGCAGATCGGCGAGCGGGGAGCCGATCGCGACCAGCACGACCAGCAGCGGGATCGCCGCGATGCGCGAGAGCGTCAGCACATTCGGTAAGTCGGTCAGCATTCGGGGACGTTAAGCCGATTTTGCCGCCGGCGTCACCCGTCGCAACAGGCTTATGACAGCAGAATGATCGTATCGCCGGGCGCGATCCGCCCTGGGGCGAGAACCTCGGCATAAATCCCGCAGTCGACATGACCGAAATGCGTCATCAGGTCCTTGACCGGATTGGCGTCGCGCGCCCGGGTTTCCGGGTTGACGGTCGTGGCGGCGCAGCGGTCGATCCGTGCGGTAACCCGCAGCCGCGCGTCCCCGATCGCGAGTGTGCGGCCGACCCAGCCGAGTTCAGCCCAGGGCTCGGCGCCGTCGAAATAGAGATTGGCGCGGAAGCGCAGAGGGTGGCGCGGCGCGCCGGCGGCGGCTTCGAGCGCCCGCAGGCTGGCCAGGCCGATCAGGCTGATCACCTGGTTCCGGTGGTCTGAGAAACTATGGCCGGACACATGCCGGAATCGTGGCGTGCCGCGCATCGAGCCCGGCAGGGCGGCGGCGATGAACGTCCCAAGCTGGCTGCGTCCGGCCTCGGTCAGGGGCGATGCGTCGATCGCCGCGCCGTCCGGCGCGATGAGGGTCAGCAGGCCTGCGGCGTCGTCGAAGCGGCAATCGAGGCGAACGGCTTCCGGATCGCGGGCGAGGCAGAGGAATTCGGCTTTCGGGCGCCAGGCCGGCGCTGCCGGATCGAAACCGCAATCCCCCTGCGCGAGTGCGAAGGCGCGGTCCCAGGCGATGGCGCGTCCGGCTTCGAGGTCCGCGGCCTTCAGCGGTTCGGCGGTCAGGCCCTTGACCGGATAGCGGAAGAGTGAGTCGACGAGCATGGTCATGGGGGCGGTTCCTCTTGAGGAGGATCAATGCAGCAACCATGTCCAGCGGACAAGGTCGGACCATTGCCTTGCGAGGGATGGTCCGGCCGGGTCGCCTGATGAAAGGGATCGAGAACAATGGATTTCGAGAAGTTTACCGAACGCGCCCGCGGCTTCGTGCAGGCCGCGCAGACGATTGCCGTGCGCGAATATCACCAGCAGATCACGCCGGAACACCTGCTCAAGGCGTTTCTCGACGATGAGGAAGGGGCCGCGAGCGGGCTGATCCGCGCGGCCGGGGGCGATCCGGCCGCGGTTCGTCTCGCGGCCGATGCCGCGATTGGAAAACTGCCGAAGGTGCAGGGCTCCGGCGCCGGGCAGCCGCAGATCACGCCCGATCTCGTGCGGGTGCTCGATGCGGCGCAGCAGATGGCGCAGAAGGCCGGCGATGAATATGTCGCGCAGGACCGCGTGCTGGTGGCACTCGCGGCGAGCGGCACGCCGGCGGGCCGGGCGCTGACCGCGGCCGGCGCCTCGGCGCAGGCCCTGGAGAAGGCGGTGGCCGATATCCGCAAGGGCCGCACGGTGACGAGCGCGAACGCGGAGCAGACCTTCGATGCGCTGAAGAAATATGCGCGGGATGTGACCGAGGCCGCGCGCGCGCAGAAGCTTGATCCGGTGATCGGCCGCGACGAGGAGATCCGCCGGGCGATCCAGGTGCTGGCGCGGCGGACCAAGAACAACCCGGTGCTCATCGGCGAGCCTGGGGTTGGCAAGACGGCGATCGTCGAGGGGCTGGCGCTCCGCATCGTCAATGGCGACGTGCCGGAGGCGCTGAAGGGCAAGCGGCTGCTCGCGCTCGATCTCGGCGCGATGGTGGCCGGCGCGAAATATCGCGGCGAGTTCGAGGAACGGCTGAAAGCCGTGCTGAAGGAGATAGAAGGCTCGAACGGCGAGGTCATCCTGTTCATCGACGAGATGCACACGCTGGTCGGCGCGGGGCGGGCGGATGGCGCGATGGATGCCTCGAACCTGATCAAGCCCGAACTGGCGCGCGGTGCGCTGCACTGCGTGGGGGCGACGACGCTCGACGAGTATCGGAAGTACATCGAGAAGGATGCGGCGCTGGCGCGGCGCTTCCAGCCGGTCTTCGTGGATGAGCCGAGTGTCGAGGACACGATCTCGATCCTGCGCGGGATCAAGGAGAAATACGAACTTCATCACGGCGTGCGGATTTCGGATTCGGCGCTGGTGGCGGCGGCGACCCTGTCCAACCGCTACATTACCGACCGGTTCCTGCCGGACAAGGCGATCGACCTTGTCGACGAGGCCGCCTCGCGCCTGCGGATGCAGGTGGATTCCAAGCCCGAGGCGCTCGATGAACTCGATCGGCGGCTGATGCAGCTCAAGATCGAACGGGAAGCGCTGCGCAAGGAGCAGGATCCCGCCTCGAAGGAACGGCTGGAGCGGCTGGAGGGTGAAATCGCCGAACTCGAGGAGAAATCCGACGCGATGACGGCGGCGTGGAAGGCCGAAAAGGACCGACTGAATGCCACGCAAAAGCTGAAGGAGCAGCTCGACCAGGCGCGGGGCGAGGCGGAGATGGCGCAGCGCTCCGGCAATCTGACCCGGGCCTCGGAGCTGATGTATGGCGTGATCCCCGAGATCGAGCGGAAGCTCGCCGCCGGGCCGACGGAAGGAGCCATGGTCAACGAGGCGGTCACCGAAGCGCAGATCGCCCAGGTGGTTGCGCGCTGGACCGGTATTCCGGTCGACCGGATGCTGGAGGGCGAGCGCGCCAAGCTCATCAGGATGGAAGAGGAGTTGCGCAAGCGCGTGGTGGGCCAGGAAGCCGCGCTGCGGGCGGTTTCGGATGCCGTGCGCCGGGCACGGGCCGGGTTGCAGGATCCGAACCGGCCGATCGGCTCCTTCCTGTTCCTGGGCCCGACCGGCGTCGGCAAGACCGAAACCTGCAAGGCGCTGGCCGAGTTTCTGTTCGACGATGAGCGGGCGATGGTGCGCATCGACATGAGCGAATTCATGGAGAAGCACGCCGTGGCCCGGCTGATCGGCGCGCCGCCAGGCTATGTCGGCTACGAGGAAGGCGGGGTGCTCACCGAAGCCGTGCGGCGCCGGCCGTATCAGGTGATCCTGTTCGACGAGGTCGAGAAGGCGCACGAGGATGTCTTCAACGTCCTGTTGCAGGTGCTTGATGATGGCCGACTGACCGACGGACAGGGGCGCACGGTCGACTTCAAGAACACGATCATCGTGCTCACGTCGAACCTGGGCAGCGAGGTGCTCGCCGCTCAGCCTGAAGGCGAGGATGTCGTATTGGCCGAACCGCAGGTGATGCGGGTGGTCCGCCAGCATTTCCGGCCGGAATTCCTGAACCGGCTGGACGAGATCATCCTGTTCCGGCGCCTGCAGCGCGCCGATATGGCACGGATCGTCGAAATTCAGTTGAGGCATCTGGAATCGCTTCTCGCAGACCGGAAGATCACCCTGCATCTCGATCAGGCGGCGCGGGACTGGCTGGCGAACGAGGGATACGACCCGGTCTACGGGGCACGGCCGCTGAAGCGGGTGATTCAGCGTTCGCTGCAGAACAAGCTGGCGACGAGGCTCCTCGAAGGGGCCATCCATGACGGCGAGACGGTGAATGTGACCGTCGACGATGACGGTCTCTCGATTGCCGGCGGGCTCGCGGCGGCAGCCTGAGAGCGTGGCAACAGCCCGGCCCATGCGGATTGTTCATGGCCGGGCTGCTTGCCGGAAAATTACGTCATCTCGCAGATGCGAAATGGACGAATTTCAAAAAAATCCATCAAATTCAAATGGTTTTTAATAAATCGACCGCCGCCCGAATGGGCGTTGACAGCAAGCAGGCCGGGGCGTAGAAGCCCGTTCACCGCTGACGAGGCGGCGCCCGACGGAGCGGGTAAGACCGCAACGAAGGTTTTGTTCTTTGAGGATTGTGAATAGGCTAGGAAGGGATACGTTGGTGGCGTTTGGCTGCTGGGCTTGAGGGTCTGGTGGTTGGAGCTGAGGCTTGGGCTTAGGTCTGGGTTTTGGTGGTGGTTCTTGAGGGTTGGCTGGTGATCTGGGTTTAAGTGATCTGGATGATTATCTGGTCTTTAGGGGCTGATTTGAACGCTGTCTGATGTATTCATTCTGTGAATGTGACAGATGTTTCGAGTTCTGTCTGGGGCTGAGAAG
>NZ_AFPR01000557.1:0-12687 GCF_000219295.1 Acidiphilium sp. PM | reverse complement strand
CGCCGAGGCTGAGGCCGAAGCCCGCCGCCCTGCCGCGCCCCGCCGCCGCCCGGCTGACCAGCAGGAAGGCCGGGCCGGGGCTGATCATGCCGATGAAGTTGGCGAGCGCCAGTTCGGCCAGCGGCAGCGCGTAGGGCGACATGGTCAGGTGTTCATGGCCTCGAAGAAGTCGTTGTTGGTCTTGCTGTATTTGAGCTTGTCGAGCAGGAAGTCCATGGCCTCGCCCGGGCCCATCGGGTTGAGGATGCGGCGCAGCACCCACATTTTCGACAGGGTCGCGCGCTCGACCAGCAGCTCCTCCTTGCGGGTGCCGGACTTGGTGATGTCGATCGCCGGGAAGGTGCGCTTGTCGGAGAGCTTGCGGTCGAGGATGAGCTCGGAGTTGCCGGTGCCCTTGAACTCCTCGAAGATCACCTCGTCCATGCGGCTGCCGGTGTCGATCAGCGCGGTGGCGATGATGGTCAGCGAGCCGCCTTCCTCGATGTTGCGCGCGGCGCCGAAGAAGCGCTTCGGCTTCTGCAGGGCGTTGGCGTCGACGCCGCCGGTGAGCACCTTGCCCGAGGAGGGGACGACCGCGTTGTAGGCGCGGGCGAGGCGGGTGATCGAGTCGAGCAGGATCACCACGTCGCGCTTGTGCTCGACGAGGCGCTTGGCCTTTTCCAGCACCATCTCGGTGACCTGGACGTGGCGGGTGGCCGGCTCGTCGAAGGTGGAGGCGACGACCTCGCCCTTCACGGTGCGGGCCATGTCGGTCACTTCCTCGGGGCGCTCGTCGATCAGCAGGACGATGAGGAAGGCCTCGGGGTGGTTGGCCGAGATCGAGGTGGCGATGCTCTGCAGCATCACCGTCTTGCCGGTGCGCGGCGGGGCGACGATGAGGGCGCGCTGGCCCTTGCCGATCGGGGCGATGAGATCCATCACCCGGGCCGTGTAGTCCTTCTGCTGGCCCTTGGGCGGCGGCGGCGCGTCCTCGATCTCCATCTGCAGGCGCTGGTTGGGATAGAGCGGGGTGAGGTTGTCGAAATTGATGCGGTGGCGCACCGCGTCCGGCGCCTCGAAATTGATCGTGTCGACCTTCTGCAGCGAGAAATAGCGCTCGCCTTCCTTGGGCGCGCGGATCTCGCCGGCGACGGTGTCGCCGGTGCGCAGGCCGAAGCGGCGGATCTGCGCGGGGGAGACGTAGATGTCGTCCGGGCCGGGGAGGTAGTTGCTCTGCGGGCTGCGCAGGAAGCCGAACCCGTCGGGCAGGGTTTCCAGCGTGCCGTCGCCATGGATCGCCTGGTCGTTCTCGGCATAGGCCTTGAGAATGGCGAACATCATGTCCTGCTTGCGCAGCGACGACGCGTTTTCGACCTGAAGCTCCTCGGCGAGGCTGAGCAGGTCGGTGGGGGATTTGGCCTTGAGTTCGGCGAGCTTCATGGAGAATCCGGGACAGGATGAGCCCGTTCGGAAAAAGGGACGGGCGGGTGCGGAGAATTGTGGAGGGGCCCGTTGCGGGCCGGAAGCGGCGGGCGTGTCTGTCCCGCTCGACGATCAGATGGCGCAACTGGGGCGCGAGGTCAAGATTGCTCGATGGAACAAGGTGGGCGGGCGCGCGGGTTTACAAGCGGGGTTTCGGGTGCAAATCGGGGGGCAGGATCGGCAGAGTCGGGATTTGGACTGATGGCATCGCAATCGGTGGCGGGTATCGGCGGCAGGACGGCGGCGGGCGAGGCGCGGGCGGCGAGCCCGGAAAGCCGGCGGATGGTCGCGATCTGGCTGTTCGTCAGCTTCGCGCTGATCGTCGAGATGTTCGGGATCGGCGCCTATGTGCAGAACATGAACGCCGGCCTGTCGATCATGGCGTGGCAGCCGGTCTCGGGCGTGATCCCGCCGCTGACCCATGCGGCGTGGGAGCGGATGTTCGCGCTCTACAAGACGATTCCGCAATACAAGGAGCTCAATCGCGGCATGGACCTCGCCGGGTTCAAGGCGATCTTCTGGCCGGAATGGATCCACCGGATGTGGGGGCGGCTGCTCGGCTTCGACTTCGGCGTGCCGCTGGTCTGGTTCCTCTGGACCGGGCGGATCGAGCGGCGGCTGCGGCCCTGGCTGGTGACGCTGTTCATCCTGGGCGGGGTGCAGGGGCTGATCGGCTGGTGGATGGTCGCCTCCGGCTTCCAGCCGGGGCTGACCGAGGTGTCGGTGTTCCGGCTCTCGGTGCATTACTGTTTCGCCACCCTGCTCGCCATCGCCGTGTTCGCCACCGCGCTGACCGTGCTGAAGCCGGCCGAGACGCGGCTGCCGCCGGAGGAGGCCGCGCGCTATGCGGGGGCGCGGCGGATGGCGATGGGCTCGATCGTGCTGATCTCGATCGCCATCGTGGCGGGGACGTTCCTGTCGGGCACGCATGCCTACACGATCGACAACACCTTCCCGCTGATGCAGGGGCGCTGGGTGCCGCCGGATTACGCAGCGCTGCACCCGTTCTGGAGGAACTTCTTCCTCAACAAGGCGGCGACGCAGTTCGACCACCGGCTGCTCGGCACTGTGGCGGCGGTGGGCGTGCTGGCGGCGGTGGTGGCGGCGATCCGCGCCGACCTGCCGGCGCGGGCGCGCGATGCGTTCCTGGTGATGGGCGCGCTGCTGATCGTGCAGTATATTCTCGGCGTGACCACGCTCGTTTCCAAGATTCTCGATATCGGCATCGTGCACCAGCTCAACGCGGTGCTGCTGCTGGCGGCCGCGGTGTGGGCCTGGTTCGAGCTGCGCGGGCGGCCGGCATGAGCGGTGCGGCGGCGCGGGGGGTCCGGCTGGTTGGCACCTGGCTGCTCGTCATCTGCTTCATGATCTTCGGCATGGTGGTGGGCGGCGGCCATGCGCGGACGATCGGCGCGGGGTTCGTGATCCAGACCTGGCAGCCCTTCACCGGCATCGTCCCGCCGCTGACCCATGCCGCCTGGGAGCGCGCCTTCGGCCTCTACAAGGCGACGGCGCAGTATCAGGCGATGCAGCCGAAGATGACGCTGGGGCAGTTCCAGTCGCTCTACCTGCCGATGTTCCTCGACCGCGACTGGGGGCGGCTGATGGCGGTGGTGTTCCTGGTGCCGCTGGCGGTCTTCCGGCTGCGGGGGCGGATTTCGAACCGGCTGACCGCCTGGCTGCTGTTCCTGTTCGCGCTCGGCGCCGGCGAGGCGACGATGGGCTGGTACATGACCTATGAGGGCATGACGAGCCGCATCCTGCAGCCCTCGCCGCTGTATCTCGGGCCGCATTTCGTGCTGGCGATGCTGATCTTCACCGCCATGCTGTGGACGGCGCTGACGCTGCGCAACCCCGAGCCGGCGATTCTGCCGGGTCTTGCCCGGCTGCGCGGGCTGCTGAGCGTCTCGATCGGGCTGATCATCGCCACGATCGGGCTCGGCGCGCTGGTGGCGGCGAGCGGGGCGCTCAAGGTGTACAACACGTTTCCGCTGATGGACGGGCACGCGCTGCCGCCGCACGCGCTGGCGATGCACCCGCTCTGGCTCAATTTCCTCGCCAACAAGGCGACGGTGCAGTTCGAGCACCGGGTGGCGGCGACGGTGACGGCGATCGTCGTCGTCGTTGCCGCGGCGATGGGGCTGCGCGCGCCGGTGGGGGCGAAGGCGCGCGACCTGTTCCTGCTCTTGGCCGGGCTGGTTTCGCTCCAATATATCCTGGGCATGAGCACGCTGGTCTCGGGCATGGCCGAACTCGGCTATGTGCACGAGCTGAACGCCGTGCTGCTGCTCGCCGCCTGCATCGCCTGCCGCCACGCGCTGCGCGGCGCCACGGCGGCGGTGCCGCTTCCCGTCTATGAGATGAAGGCCGCTGAATGATGTCCGACACGATGCAAGACATGCTCGCCACCGCCGACCGGCTGTTCCACGGCAATGACGGGCTCGACGTGATCGAGGCGCGGCGGGCCATCGCCCCCGTGCTGGAGGCCGCCGACGATGGCGAGCTGTTCCTGGAATATCGCGAATCGGAGGTGGTGAGCCTGGATGACGGGCGGATCCGCAACGCGAATTTCGACAGCCGGCGCGGCTTCGGCCTGCGCGCGGTGACCGGCGAGGCGGCGGTCTATGCCCATGCCGGGGAGATTTCCGACGCGGCCCTGGCGCGCGCGGTGGAGACGCTGCGGGCGGCGCGGCAGGGCGATGCCGGCACTGTGGCGGTCGCCCCCGCGGCGGCGACGCGCAGGCTCTATACCGGGCATAATCCGCTGGCGGAGATGCCCTTCGCGGCGCGGGCGGCGCTGCTCGGCGAGATCGACGCCTATGCCCGCGGCGCCGATCCGCGCGTGGTGCAGGTGATGGCGAGCCTGGCCGGCGAGTGGCAGGTGGTCGAGATCGTGCGGGCGGATGGGGTGCGCGTGGCCGATGTGCGGCCGCTGGTGGTGCTGCATGTGTCCGTGGTGATGGAGCAGGACGGGCGGCGCGAATCGGGCGGCCACGGCGCCGGCGGGCGCGCGACCTATGAGGGCGTGACGGCGCCGGCCTTCTGGCGGGCGGCGGTGGACGAATCGATCCGCAAGGCGGCGCTGAACCTCGACAGCGTGCCGGCGCCGGCGGGCGAGATGCCGGTGGTGCTGGGCGCGGGCTGGCCGGGCATTCTGCTCCACGAGGCGATCGGCCATGGGCTGGAGGGCGATTTCAACCGCAAGAAGACCTCGGCCTTCGCCGGGCTGATGGGCAAGCGCGTCGGCTCGAAGGGGGTCACCGTGGTCGATGACGGCACGATCCCCGACCGGCGCGGCTCGCTCAGCGTGGATGACGAGGGGACGCCGAGCGGGCGCACCGTGCTGATCGAGGACGGCATCCTGACCGGCTACATGCAGGACCGGCAGAACGCGCGGCTGATGGGCATGGCGCCGACGGGCAACGGGCGGCGGCAGTCCTACGCGCATCTGCCGATGCCGCGGATGACCAACACCATCATGCTGGAGGGCGAGGCGAGCCGGGAGGACATGATCCGCTCGGTGAAGCGCGGCATCTATGCGGCGAATTTCGGCGGCGGGCAGGTGGACATCACCTCGGGCAAGTTCGTGTTCACCGCCTCGGAGGCCTACATGATCGAGGATGGGCGGGTCGGCGCGCCGGTGAAGGGGGCGACGCTGATCGGCAACGGGCCGGACGCGCTGACCCGGGTGGAGATGATCGGCAACGACCTCGAACTCGACCCCGGCATCGGCACCTGCGGCAAGAACGGGCAGGGCGTGCCGGTGGGCGTGGGGCAGCCGAGCATCCTGATCGGCGGGCTGACCGTGGGCGGCACCGCCTCCTGAAACGGCAACCGCCGGCCCGGGGGACCGGACCGGCGGCTTCTGGCGTGGCGCGTTGCGCGGATCAGCGCGGCGCGAGCGCTGCGACGCCCGGCAGGGTCTTGCCTTCCATCCATTCGAGGAAGGCGCCGCCGGCCGAGGAGACGTAGGTCAGGCGGTCGGTGACGCCGGCGAGGCGGAGCGCCGCCACCGTATCGCCGCCGCCGGCGACCGAGATCAGCCCGCCGGCCGTGGCTTCCGCCACCGCGATGGCGAGGCGCATGGTCGAGGTGTCGAAGGGCGGGGTCTCGAAGGCGCCGAGCGGGCCGTTCCAGATCAGCGTCTTCAGTTCCTTCACCGCCGCGATGATCGTCTCGGTGGTGGCGGGGCCGACATCGAGCGCCATCGCGTTCGCCGGCACCGCGTTCGCCGGCACGGTTTCGGTGGGCGGGTTCGGCGCAAAGGTTTCGCTGACCACGAAATCCGACGGCAGCAGGATGCGGCAGCCATGCGTCGCCGCCGATTCGACGATGGCGCGGGCGGTGTCGTGCAGGGCGGGTTCCTGCAGCGACTTTCCGAGTTCCGCGCCCTGGGCGGCGAGGAAGGTGTTCGCCATCGCGCCGCCGATCACCAGCAGGTCGACCTTGGTGATCAGGTTGGTCAGCAGGTCGAGCTTGGTGGAGACTTTCGAGCCGCCGACGATGGCGCCGACCGGCCGCTTCGGGTGGCTGAGCGCGGCTTCGAGGGCGGCGAGCTCGGCCTGCATCAGCCGGCCGGCATAGGCGGGCAGGAGATGGGCGAGACCCTCGGTGGTGGCGTGGGCGCGGTGGGCGGCGGAGAAGGCGTCGTTGACGAAGATGTCGCCATTGGCGGCGATCGCCTTCGCCAGGGCAGGGTCGTTGCTCTCCTCGCCGGGATGGAAGCGGGTGTTCTCCAGCACGAGGATGTCGCCCTCCGCCATCGCGGCGACGGCGGCCCCGGCCTCGGGGCCGATGCAGTCAGCGGCGAAGGCGGTGGGCCGGCGCAGCACCGCGCCGAGCGCGGCGGCGACCGGGCGGAGCGACATGTCCGGCACGACCTTGCCCTTCGGCCGGTCGAAATGCGAGAGCACGATCACCTTCGCCCCCTTGCCGGCGAGTTCGACGATGGTCGGCGAGAGGCGCTCGATGCGGGTGAGGTCGGTGATCCGGCCGTCGCGTAGCGGGACGTTGAGGTCGGCGCGCACGAGGACGCGCTTTCCCCTGACATCGACCCCGTCGAGCGGGCGCCAGTCCGCCATCAGAGCGACCCGAACAGGGCGGCGGTGTCGCTCATCCGGTTCGAGAAGCCCCATTCATTGTCGTACCAGCCCATGACGCGGGTGAGCGCGTTGTCGATCACCGCGGTCTGCGGCGCGTCGAAGCTGCAGGAATAGGCGACGTGGTTGAAGTCGGCGCTGACCAGGGCCTCGGTCGAATAGTCGAGAATGCCCTTGAGCTTGCCCTCGGAAGCCGCCTTCATCGCCGCGTTGATCTCGTCCTTGCTGGCCTGCTTCTTCAGGTTCACGTCGAGCGAGACGAGCGAGACGTTCGGGGTGGGCACGCGGATCGCGGTGCCGTCGAGCTTGCCCTTGAGCTCGGGCAGGACGAGGCCGACGGCGCGGGCCGCACCCGTGGTGGTCGGGATCATCGAGAGGGCGGCGGCGCGGGCGCGGTGACGGTCCTTGTGCAGGGTGTCCACCGTCTTCTGGTCGCCGGTGTAGGAGTGGATGGTGACCATGTAGCCGCGCTCGATCCCGAAGGCCTCGTGCAGCACCATCGCCATCGGCGCGAGGCAGTTGGTGGTGCAGGAGGCGTTGGAGATGATCGTCATGTCCTTGGTCAGCGTGTGGTGGTTCACGCCGTAGACGATGGTGGCGTCCACCCCGTCGGCCGGGGCGGAGACCAGGACCTTGCGGGCGCCGGCCTCGATCAGCTTCGCCGCGGCGTCGCGCTTGGTGAACAGGCCGGTGCATTCCATCGCCACGTCGACGCCCTGCATCGGCACCTTCGCCGGGTCGCGCTCGGCGGAGACGCGGATCGGCGCGTAGGTGCGGCCGGCATTGGTGATGACGATGCTGTCGCCCTTCACCTCGACCGTGCCGGGGAAGCGGCCATGCACCGAGTCGTAGCGGAGCAGGTGGGCGTTGTCCTCGACGCTTCCGAGGTCGTTGATCAGGACGCATTCGACGTCGGAACGCCCGCTCTCGATCATCGCGCGCAGCACGAGGCGCCCGATGCGGCCGAATCCGTTGATCGCGACTTTGACGGTCATGTGAAGAAGTCTCCCTCGAAAACGTTCAGGTGAGCCGGAGGCGGTAGTGGTGTTGGCGGCGGGATTACAGCTTCGCCTTCACCGCCGCAACGACCGCCTCGGCGGTGATGCCGAAATGCTGGAACAGCTTCTGGTAGGGCGCGCTGGCGCCGAAGCCGTGCATGCCGATGAAGGTGCCGTCGGCCCCGAGCAGGCGTTCCCAGCCGAAGCCGACCGCGGCCTCGACGCCGACGCGCGGAGCCTCGCCCAGCACCTCGGTGCGGTAGCCGGGGTCCTGGCGTTCGAGCAGTTCGAAGCTCGGCACCGAGGCGACGGCGACGGTGATTCCCTCCGCCGCCAGCATCTCGCGCGCCTTGAGCGCGAGGGCGACTTCCGAGCCGGTGGCGAGGATGGTGGCGCGGCGCGGCCCCGCGGCCGGGGCGACGACATAGCCGCCGCGGGCGGAGAGGTTTTCAGCGCCGTGGTCGCGCGGCAGGGTCGGCATCGCCTGGCGGCTGAGCACGAGCAGGACCGGGCCGTCCTTGTGCTTCAGCGCGATGTCCCAGCATTCGGCGGTCTCCATCGCGTCGCCGGGGCGCAGCACGAGGACGTTGGGCATGGCGCGGAACGAGGCGAGGTGCTCGACCGGCTGGTGGGTCGGCCCGTCCTCGCCGAGGCCGATCGAATCGTGGGTGAGCACGAAGATCGAGCGGATGCGCATCAGCGCGGCGAGGCGGATGGCGGGGCGGCAATAGTCGGAGAAGATGAAGAACGTGCCGCCATAGGGGATCAGCCCGCCATGCAGGGCGAGGCCGTTCAGCGTCGTGCCCATGCCGTGCTCGCGCACGCCGAAATGGATGTAGCGGCCGGCGTGGTCCTTCGCCGTGAACACGCCCATCGACTTCACGAAGGTGTTGTTCGAGGGGGTGAGGTCGGCCGAGCCGCCGACCATTTCGGGGACCACGGGCACCACGGCGTCGAGCGCCATCTGGCTGGCCTGGCGGGTGGCGACGTTGGGCTTCTCGGCGGCGATCTTCTCGCGCAGGGCGGCCATCGCGGCGGTGTAGTCGGCCGGCAGGTCGCCGGCGAGGGCGGCATCGAAGGCGGCGCGCTGGTTGCTCGCCGCGTGGCGCTTCGTCCAGGCGCGGTGGGCGCCGGCGCTGCGCGATCCGGCCGCGCGCCAGGGGGCGAGGATGTCGTCCGGCACGGTGAAGGGCGGCGCGGTCCAGCCGAGCAGGGCCTTGGCGGCGGCGGCCTCGTCGGCGCCGAGGGGCGAGCCGTGGGTGGCCGGGGTGCCGGCCTTTTTCGGCGCGCCGAAGCCGATGATGGTGCGGCAGGCGATCAGCGTCGGCTTGCGGCTGCGCAGGGCGAAGCGGATGGCGGATTCGATCTGCTCGGGGTCGTGCCCGTCGATCCGGCGGGTGGCCCAGCCATAGCCGGCGAAGCGCTTCAGCACGTCGTCGGTCATCGCGATGTCGGTGCCGCCGTCGATCGAGATCGAGTTGTCGTCGTAGAAGACGGTGAGCTTGTCGAGGCCGAGATGGCCGGCGATGGCGCAGGCCTCGTGGGACACGCCCTCCATCATGTCGCCATCCGAGGCGATGACCCAGGTGCGGTGATCGACCAGGCCCTTGCCGAAGCGGGCGGCGAGCATGCGCTCGGCGAGGGCGAAGCCGGTCGCCGTGGAGATGCCCTGGCCGAGCGGGCCGGTGGTCATTTCGATGGCGGGATGCTCGATCCGCTCGGGATGGCCGGCGGCGCGGGCGCCGAGCTGGCGGAACTGGCGCAGATCGTCGATCGACATGCCCTCGTAGCCGGTGAGGTGCAGCAGCGCGTAGAGCAGCATCGAGCCGTGGCCGGCGGAGAGGATGAAGCGGTCGCGGTCGGGCCAGTGGGGATCGGCCGCGTCGAACTTCATGAACTTCGTCCACAGCACCGTCGCGACATCGGCCATGCCCATCGGCATGCCGGGATGGCCGGACTTCGCGGCCTCGACGCCGTCGATCGCGAGCGCGCGGACGGCGTTGGCAAGCCGGCGGGTCTCGGTCATCGGGCGGGCGAGGACCGCCTTCTGGCGCTCCAGCGCAATCTCGTTGCCGGCGGTGTCGCTACTGGCCATGTCATCCCTCCTGTTCGGGTCCCGGTCTTAAGACCCGCGCCCGGCATCGGCAAGTCAGCTTTGATTCATGCCCGTTAAGCATAATTAAGCCCGAAGGGACGCGCGTCATGTTCGGGAAGTTTGAAGCCGGGGCACGATGTTCAACCGCGGGACGGGCCGGCGCGCTCACGATGGCGCGAGAGCGGCGGGGCGTTCGGCGGATCGCGGCGCCGCCCCGGCTGGCCTTGCGGCGCCGGCGCCTATATGGGGGCGGGACGACAAGTGGATGCGGAGACAGAGATGGACGACGACCTCGCCCGGACCGGATTTTTTCACCGCCTGCTCTATGTGGCGACGCCGTTCTTTCGCTCGGAACAGCGGCTGGCGGCCTGGGGGCTGCTGGCCGTCAACGTCATCACCGTGCTGGTGATCGTGGCGATGAACTATGCGCTGACGGTCTGGAACGGCTCGTTCTTCGACGCGATGCAGCGCTACGACGTGGCGGAGATCTGGCGGCTGTTCGGCATCTTTCTCGGGCTGGCGGCGATGGTCGTGGTGATCAACACCGCGAGCCAGTATTTCGCGCAGATCTTCCAGATCCGCTGGCGGCGCTGGATGACCGGGCACATGGTCGATGGCTGGATGGACCGCGAGGCGCATTACCGGATGCAGCTCGACGACCGCGGCATCGACAATCCCGACCAGCGCATCTCCGACGACATCGACTTCTTCACCGGGCAGACGGTGAACCTGCCGCTGAGCGCGCTGCAATCGGTGGTGACGATCGTCTCGTTCTCGGTGATGCTGTGGCTGCTGAGCCGCAACCTGCGGCTGTTCGGCCTGTATATCCCCGGCCTGCTGCTGTGGATGAACCTGATCTACGCGATCGGCGGGACCTGGCTGATCCTGCTCATCGGCAAGCCGCTGTTCTGGCTGAACAACATCCAGCAGCGGGCGCAGGGCAATTTCCGCTTCGAGCTGATCCGGGTGCGGGACAATTCCGAGGCGATCGCCACCGCGCATAGCGGCGATGCGGAGGCGACGCGGCTGAAGCGGACCTTCGCGCCGGTGGTCGAGATCTTCTACCGCCGGGTCTACCGGACGGTGTTCGTCAATACCTTCAACTTCTCGTTCAACACGCTGGGCGGGCTGCTCGCCTTCGGCCTGGTGATCCCGTCCTATCTCGCCAAGCGGATCCTGATCGGCACCGTGTCGCAGACCAACAACGCGTTCGGCCAGACGCAGCAGGCCTTCGCGTTCATCCTCAACAATTTCAGCTCGATCGGGCAGGGCTATCTGTCGATCACCGAATGGCGCGCGGTGGTCGACCGTCTCTACACGCTGGAGGTGAGCCTGCGGCGGCATCACGCGGCGGCGACGGCGCCGCGCATCGCCTATGCGCGCGGGGACGAGGCGGGGCTCGCGATCGAGGGGCTGACGCTGACGCTGCCGGACGGGCGGAAGCTGCTGGAAGGGCTGGACATCGCGATCGGGCCGGGCGAGCGGGTGCTGATCAGCGGGCCGACCGGGTCGGGCAAGAGCACGCTGGTGCGCGCGATCGCGGGGATCTGGCCGTTCGGCGAGGGGCGGGTGACGATGCCCGCCGGCCGGGTGCTGTTCGTGCCGCAGCGGCCCTATCTGCCGAACGGAAAGCTGATCGAGAGCATCGCCTTCCCCTATGGCGAGGCGCTGGAGCCGGCGCGCGTCGCGGCGATGCTGGAGCGGGTCGGGCTCGGGCATCTCGCCGGGCGGCTGGAGGCCGAGCAGGCCTGGGACCGCGAACTGTCGCTCGGCGAACAGCAGCGGATCGGCTTCGCGCGCTGCGTGCTGCTGCGGCCGGAGGTGGTGATCCTGGACGAGGCGACCTCGTCGCTCGACGAGGATTACGAGGCGCGGATGTATCGCACGCTGCTCGACGAGCTGCCGGGGGTGACGCTGGTCAGCGTCGGGCACCGCTCCACCATCATCCGCTACCACGCGCGGCGGCTGCGGCTGACCGGGGATGGCGGCTGGCGGGTGGAGGCGCTGGCGGCGGAGACGCCGGCGGCCTGACCCGCGGCGGGATCAGCCGAGCACGAACCAGAGGCGGAAGAGCAGGTTTTCCAGCACCGTCTGCCGCGTCAGGCCGGGGCAGCGCATGGCGCTGAGGCGCGGCGCGAAGCCGCCCTCGAGCCCGGCGGAGATCCGCGCCAGATCGGCGCGGGCGGCGGCGGTGAGCAGGTCGCCATGCGCTTCGAGCTGGCGGACATGGCGTCGCATCATCGTCATGAAGATGTCGGGGCCGCGGCGGATCGCGCCGAGGGCGCGCGCCACGGTCGTGCGCGGCGAGCCGATCAGGTTGTCCTTGTGCTGGCGGTAGAGGACGACGGGCTCGGGGTCGATGGTGATGGCGCCGCCGCAGGCGCTGACGACGATGTAGCTCCACCAGTCATGCACGGTGCCGGAGGGGCCGGGGATGCGGTTGACCATGTCGGCGGCGGCGCGGTTCATCACCGCCGTGTTGCCGTGGACCACGTTCTGCGTGAGGCAGGCGGGAAAGCCGGGCTTGCGGGCGGGCAGGGCGGAGAGCTTGCGGCCCTGCAGCGCGGCATCGACCAGGTATTGCCGTGCGGTGTAGAGGCGCGCGCCCGCACCCGGGCCGCGCAGCGCCGCGCGGGCGCGGGCGAGTTTTTCCGGCAGCCAGACATCGTCCTGGTCGGCGAAGGCGATGAGTTCGGCGTCCCCCGCCTCGGCGAGCAGGGCGAGGAAGCTCTGGCCGGCGCCGAGATGGAAGCCGGAATGCGCCACCTCGACGCAGCGGCCGGCGCCGAGGCCTGCGGCGAAGCTGGCCATGATCTCGCGCGTGGAGTCGGAGGATCCGTCATCGCGCCAGAGGAGGCGCCAGTCCTGGTCGGTCTGCGCTGCGAAGCTTGCGAGCTGTTCGGGGAGGAAGCGCGTTCCGTTGAAGGTGGAGAGGAGGATGGTGATCACGGTGTTTCGTCCTGCGCGAGGATTGCGGGGACGATGCGGGCGGTGGCGTCTTTCCAGTGTGGGAGGGCGAGGGCGAAGGTTTGGC
>NZ_AFPR01000558.1:0-4387 GCF_000219295.1 Acidiphilium sp. PM | reverse complement strand
AGGCAGGCCGGGCAGTTGCCTGGGTGTCGCAGGTTTTACAATTTATGCGACACCGCAAAATTCAGCGCTGTAGGGCCGGGTGCCACCGGAACGCCTCGGCTGTTGGAATAATTGCCAACACGCTGATTTGTTGGTACATACTCCAACATGGAAGCCGAATTGCTGTTCCGAAAACGCGAAGGTCTATCGGAAACGGCATTCATCGAAATGGTGATCTGGTGGGTGCCTGCCCCCGTGCGTGGCAGCGCGCACAGCTTTAAATACCGCCTAGCTTTGGTATCGGAAGACATCTGCGTCCTGCGCTACGACAATGAGGCCGACAAAGGTGACCACAAGCATGTCGGGAAACGCGAGATGACGTACCACTTTATTGATCTGGCCACCCTGCAAGCTGATTTCTGGAAGGACGTGGCAACGTGGAGGGCAGGACAATGCGAACCGTAACGCTCGGTGTATCCTCGATCGAGGACACCCAACGCCAGATGGCCGCCGCCTTTCGTGGCGAACACGTGGGCGAGTTCATCAGCTTCGGGACAGTCGAACTGCTATGGAAGGTGCTTACCGCCAAGCGATGGGACATCCTGCAAGCGATGACCGGACATGGCGAAATGGCCATCCGCGAAGTGGCCCGCCAGGTCGATCGCGACGTGAAGGCCGTGCATGGCGATGTGCAAGCCTTGTTAACCGCCGGGGTGCTCGATCGGACAGACAGTGGACGCGTGGTCTTTCCCTACGATGCGGTGCATGTGGACTTTACGCTGCACAAGGCAGCGTGACGGACAAAGGCTCCCGCGATATGTCCCGTTCGAGACGGAAAAATCCAGGCTGTGGTTGGACCACTGCGGCAAGTGACAAGTTGTTCAAGCAGCGTGAGCATCGCCGCGAGCGAGCTGCCGTGTGGGATACCAACCTGACCTACGACGAGCCGCCGGTAAGCCGAGCGTTCGGAAATCCGTGGCTCAGCGAGAAGGATGGTAAGCAGTGGTTCGATCCTAAACGCCATCCCAAGGAAATGCGAAAGTGAACAATAGACCCCTGGCAAGCCTATGCTTGGCCACTGCGGAATAAGATTCCAGGCGACGCCTGCTTGGCAAGCTCGATGCTTCGGCAGGTCGGCCTGTCACGGGCATATCTTACGGGAACTGTAAGCCATTGATTCGCGCGAGCAAGTCGGCTTTTCGAAAGTCTTGTGAGGTGACAGTCCGCTGAACAAAACGCCGTGTGCCCCCTTGGCGACCCGCTGATCGAGGATCATTCCTGTCTCACCATCAACAGGGTCCCACCATGTTCAAGCGCCGTACCTTGATCCTTCATAGTGTTCTGGCGACCACCGCCAGTTTGGCACTGGCCCTCATGAGCGACCCGTCGGCCGAGGCTGCTCCCACGATCTCCAAACGTCTGGCCGACTACCAGGACAGGCCAAATCATAGCCATCAATGCGCCGCTTGCTGTATGTTCGTGCCTGGCCAACCCGACCATTGCACCATGATCGAAGGCATCATCAGTCCGCACGGCTGGTGCAAATACTGGCAGGCAGGCCCCGCCGATACCTGTAGCTGATCGGAGGCATCGTGGGTGCTTCGGTGGGATCATTCGGCGGCACTCTGTTGGCGGTCTTCTTCATGAGCCGTGCATACGCAGCATCCTGGCCTCCCAATGGGCAGGCAATCGCAGAGCACGGAATCCTGCCAAACATACCTGCATGCACATCCTGCCATAGAAGCTCTTTCACCGGCGATGCCGCCAAGCGCGCACCGTCGCTGCGCGGCAAACCGGCTGCCGATCTCATGGACGATCTCTCCGCGGAGGCTGAAAACCGGAAGGATCACTCCGAAATGGCCGATATTTCACGGCATCTCGATATGGCCCAACGCGCGGCAGTCACAGCTTATATTGCCAGTCTTTCCCCAAAGACACTGACACCATGACGGGTTTTCCTCGCACTTTGGGCCGCCGGCGGCTTGGAATGGCCCTTGGTGCCTCTGCTACGCTTATCACCCTGCCTGCAAGCGCACGCACCGAGGACGCCGACTCATCCGTCCATGCAGCCAATATCGCCAGCGTTCCTGGCGTCATCGATGTAGACGGGCATTTCCCTAACCTGGCGTTCAAGATGGAGCGTGTCTCTGACGATAAGATCGTCACCGCCAGCGCTTATCGCGGTGATGTGGTGATCGTCTATTTCGGGTTCACCCGATGCTCTGACACCTGCCCGCTGACCGCCTTAAACGCGGCCCGCCTGTTTGGCCTGCTCGGTACGGAGAAATCGCGAACAAGATTCCTGTTTGTCACGGTCGATCTTGATTACGATACGCCAAAGCGTCTGAAAGACTACCTCGCCAATTTTGGACCGCCCCCATATATCGACGGCCTCTATGGCACACCTGCGGAACTCAATGCCTTTGCCAAGCGTTACGGGGTCTATTTCAAGTCCCCAACGGGATCTGATTCGGCCGATCCGGTATCGGCGATCCAGCATAGCGATGCGGTTTATCTGTTCGGACCGCATGGCGAGACACTGGCGATTGTGAACGATCTCGGCGGGGGGCATCCGCATCTTCATACGCTGGCTAAGAAAATCATAAAATTACTCTGAACGAAGCGCAAACGTAGCTGCTCATCCCCGGTAGGCGGCGTGTTGAATCGATTGTGAATTGACGTGACCACGTCGGATGGGATTCGACGGTGACGTGACCGAGCTTCCTGATTTATCGCTTCTGACGCACGCCGAGAAAGATGCGCTGATCCGCGCTCTGTGGGAAGCACTGCAAGTTTCGGAGCGGCGCAACGCGGAACTGACGGTCCGGCTGGCTGCTGCGGAACGGCGGATTGCGGAGCTGGAGGCGCGGCTGAACGATCCGGCGAAGCGGCCGGATAATTCGAGTCTGCCGCCATCGCGCGGGCAGAAGCCAAACCGGCCCGAGAAGGCTCCGCGCAAGGGACCATGAACCGCGCCGGGAATCCCGGAGGCTCCAACTCTTGAGTAGGATGGAGCAATGGAAAAGCGGAAGACATCGGTTCGGTATTCACCTGAGGTCCGGGAGCGAGCGGTCCGGATGGTGCTGGAGCATGGCAAGGATCATGCTTCGCAATGGGAAGCGATCGGCTCGATAGCACCGAAGATCGGCTGCACGATCGAGACGCTGAGGGGGTGGGTTCGCCAGGCGGAGCGGGATCGGGGGCTACGGCCTGGCCCGACGAGTGCTGACCAGGAGCGGATCAAGTCTCTGGAACGAGAGGTCCGGGAGCTACGCCAGGCGAATGAGATCCTGCGCAAGGCATCGGCTTATTTTGCGATGGCGGAGCTCGACCGCCGGTACAAGCCATGATCGCGTTCATCGACGCGCATCGCGAGGTCTACGGTGTCGAGCCGATCTGCCGGATGCTGCCGGTCGCTCCGTCGACCTACTATGAGCATGCCGCACGTCGTACTGACCCAAACCGCTTGCCGCCCCGTGCGCGGCGCGACACGCGGCTGCGGCCGGAGATCCGCCGGGTCTGGGAAGAGAATTTCCAGGTCTATGGTGTCCGCA
This sequence comes from Acidiphilium sp. PM, assembly GCF_000219295.1. Lineage (NCBI taxonomy): Bacteria > Pseudomonadati > Pseudomonadota > Alphaproteobacteria > Acetobacterales > Acidocellaceae > Acidiphilium > Acidiphilium sp. PM. Next base: position 854 of record NZ_AFPR01000558.1, on the reverse strand, counting down.
AGGTCTGGCGGCAGCTGCGGCGCGAGGGGATTGAGATCGCGCGCTGCACATCATTGCCATTGGGCGGCTGAGGACGGACGCACGGACCAAGGACTATGTCGCCAGGCGCATCGCCGAGGGCCATTCCAAGCTGGAGTCAGGTTGCTGGAGGCCGCTAAGGCCGGGCGGCATGGCTCCCGCGATCACTTGCTCCTGCGCGTGACATTCCGCCACGGTTTGCGGGTCAGTGAAGTCGTCGGTCTGCGCCGCGACGAGTTGGATCTCGCGCTGATGGCCAGCGCTATCAGAAAGTCACGACGGCGCGGGCGCCAGCAATGAACTCGTTGCGCAGCGTGTGGATGGGGTCGTTGGGATCCAGCACCCCGCCACTCGGATTGATCACGTATTGCAGGTCCGGTTGGACAACCAGCCATCCCGTCACCTGCGCCTGATAGGTCAGCTCGATCAGCTCCTCGGTGGTCTGCGCTGGCGCTCCCGAATCCTGATCCAAAGCGGCGGCCTGGCTGCTGACCTTGCCGATGCCAAAATCGATGCCGGCCTGGTCGTTATCGCGGCCCGGCAGCGGCGCCGTGAGCGTCACCCCGCCATTGAAGAAGAAGTCGACGAGGTTCTGATCATCCGGGGCACCCATGATCCGGCCGAAGACGTTCAGGGTGCGCGCCTTATCCGCGCTCGATTGCCAGACCGTCTGATCGGCCACGGCATAGAGGCTGTAATTGCCGTGCTGCATGAGCGGGTTACCGTTGCTCGCGGGATTGGCCAGCGACAACCCGTCCGAGCCGAAACGCTGATCGGGGAAGGCGCCGCTGTCGTACCAGCCGCCGATCTTATAGGTGCCTGGCATACCGCCGATC
>NZ_AFPR01000559.1:0-555 GCF_000219295.1 Acidiphilium sp. PM | reverse complement strand
GGCCGTCGTGGTGTCATAGAAGATCAGATCGACATCGAGGCGGAACAGGTCGGCGGCCCGCAGGAACACCGCCCGCTCGATCGCGTCGGCCCAGACCGCCAGAACATCGAGGGCGCGGTAGAGGTGGTCGACCGTCAAACCAGTCGCCTCCGGCAGCCAGGCAGTGTCGGTGAGCCACCGCTCCGCGCAGGCACGCTTCGAGCCCGGATCATCGAGCCGGTTCGCCGCCATCGCGAACAACGCTGCCTCATGCGGGGCGGTGAGTTCGGCCTTGCTCAGGCAATCCCTGACCGCCGGGCCGATGCCGAGTTCCTCCCACAGATGCCGCGCTGTCAACGGAATGCCGAACTCGAAGGCGGCGTCGATCTCGATATCGGGCGGCGCGGTGCCTGCCGGCGCGCCATCACCGACCTGCTCGTCATCGCCCAGCACACGGTTGATGCTGCGCACCAGCCGCTCGAGAGCGGCGCGATCGAGTTGATCCGCACGGCCGAAACTGTGGATCACCTGGGTCTCCGACCGCTTGCTGTCGGTGTTCCAGACGTTCTCCGCGAG
>NZ_AFPR01000627.1:0-3586 GCF_000219295.1 Acidiphilium sp. PM | reverse complement strand
CCGGACGCACGCGAGGGCCGATCTGAGCAGGCCCAGAAGGCCCTGGAGGCCGCTCAGAAGGCCGAGGAAGCCCGTAGGGCGGCAGAAGCCGCCCAGAAGGCCGCTGAGGCCGCACAGGAGGCCGTAGAGCGCCAGCAGGCGGCAGATGAGGCGGACCGGACCCGCTGGCGCTCGATGCCGCTAAACGCGCTCCAATGGGAGGTGGAAACGCTACGGCCCGACCGGGATGCGGCGCTGGCGGCGGCCCGGATGGCGGACCCGGCGTATCGTAAGGCGGAAGAAGCCGCTGAAACCGCCAGGGCAGGGGAGGCGAAGGCGCGGGTGAATCTGTTGGAGGCTACCGAGACCGAGCGGAGCCTCAAGCAACGAGCGGAGAGATACCGGGAGAATCAGGGGTTGTTGGGGCGAGTGAGGTTCTGGCTTCAGGACAAGGGGGTTCTGGAAATCCCTGAATGGAAACGGCTTCAGGATCAGATCTCCGACACGCAAGCTATGGTTGCTCAACGGAAGAGCGATCTAGCCAGCGCAGAGGAGCTGAACGCCACGGCCAAGATCGCCTTCAGCAAGTTGTATAGCGCGACCGCTGTGGCGGTCGATGAAATTCTGGCGCCGGAATTCAGGCGGTATGAGGCGGCTCAATCCGTTCTCGATGAGCGGGTCGATGAGGATCGCCGCCGAGCCGCCGAAGCCGAGGCAGAGCGCGGCGAGCAGGAGAGAATGCGGGCTCTCGAAGCGAGAATTGAACGCGAGATAGCCGAGATGGGTGAATGGAAGGCGGAGGTGCGAGATGGTGTTGTCACCCTGCGCCTGATTCCGCCGGGCGGTAACGATGAAACGAAAGAAGTGACCAAGGATAAGCCACAAGAGCGCGAGGCACAGGCCAATCGGGAGAAGGATCGAGGCTTCGATATGATGGACTAGCTTCCCGGCCAGAAATTTTCGTCCATCACCTGCTCGAACGACCACAAACAAGTGGCTGGGAAAGTGCTTTCCGGAAACCCGGTTTCCGCTCCCGCTTCGATGACGGCATCACCATAGGCGTCCATGATTGCTTCTGGGACCACAGCCTTGAGGCTCGGATTGTCTCTCATGTGACGGCCCAGATCACGGCGCTGAACGCGGATTGTGGCCTGCCAAGATGCGCCCCGGTGGCCGGGCTGATACTGCCATTTGAGCAGGTGCAGAAGGAGAACCGTGAGACGACTGACAAGTTCGCGCTTCTCGGTTTTGCCCATGCTCTCGATTTCCTCGGCGATGTGTTCAATGTCGGCCTGTCTCAGCTTTCCAGCGCGCAGGAGTGCAGCCTGTTCGTTCGCCCAGGCATAGAAATCGCGGTCGTAGAGATTGGCGCTCATGTTGGTTTCCCTCCTTCCATCAGCCGCAGCAGCGGCGCGTCGGCTTGGGCCTGGTCACGTTCCTGACCGCTCAGATGCGTGGCGACGCGAGGGTTCATGAAGTAGTGGACCATCCCCGGCCCCTTCATCCCGGCGACACGCTGGCGGCGGCGGATGATGGCACCAAAGCCCTCGAGTTCGGTCATCATCTCGCTAACCCGCTTCGGTTCTTGGCCTAGCTTTTCAGCGATTTCCTCACGGGTAAGCAGGATTTCGCCGGTGTCGGTGCGCAGATGCTTGAAGCACAGCGCCCAGAGCTTCAGTGCCACCAGCGGGCGGGCCGAGTGGTCCGCGAGATAGTCAACGACGATGGCGTTCTGTTCCGGGCTGAGCATGACGAAGGTCCATTTGTTGCGGCTGGCGGTCTGGCGGTCGATGTGGCCGATCAAGGCTTTCACAGCCTCCGGCATGGCTCCCTCGAACGGCAGCAGCGCCTGGCGCAACTGCTCCGCCTGGTCCTGCCGGAGCCGGTCTGGCCTGGTTTTCAGAGCGTGGATTGTGGCCGCCATCAAATCCTCCTTTTAAGTCCCGTGGGGTGGGTCTCAGTAGTCCCACAGGATGGGACTTAATAGCAAGGCATTTTTTGGCGGGTTTCTGCGAAAAAACGCGAATTTTGGCCCGAGTTATCCACGCCAGATAGTATTTAGATGATAGAGCGCGCGCGCGGAGTGCCCGGCGACGAGGCTGACGCCGCGCGCGCGCTCTATCTCAACCCCCTAAATCCCCCTTCATCGGAAAGCCGCTGACGCGGTTTGCCCATGAGCGGCGGCCCTGACGGGCCGCTTTGTGCGATCGAGATCGAGGCCATGGACGACAGCCTATGCTGGTTGAGGTGCTGGCAAGTGGCTCAGGGGGCGGTGTGACTGGGCTGTGCCTGTGCTTTGCGGACTTGGGCGTGTCATGACCGCAACAGGTTGACGCCAGGGGAATTTTTGGAGTTATTTTAGTTTGCAAGCCATGCGCGGGTTCCCCGCGCGTCTTGCCAGGGGGATGCTCCGCTCCCCCGTGGACCCCCAGGCAAGGGCGCTGCGCCCCTTGACCCAACCGAGCGAGGCGGCGGCGATGGCGAGCGGATCGGAGACGCGGCAACGCCAAGCTGCCCTGCGCATCCGCCTGACCGCTGCCGAGCACGCTGCGATCACGGCCGCCAGTGAGCGGGCGGGGCTGTCGCTGGCGGGCTATGCGCGGTCGCAACTGCTTTCCGCGCCGCCCGTGCGACAGGCCCGCCGCCCCCCGGTAGAGCGGGCCGAACTGGCGCGGCTGCTTGGCGAGCTTGGCCGTGTTGGCTCGAACGTGAACCAGATCGCCCGCGCTCTGAATGGCGGGGGCGATCTGGTCCCGTCCGACCTTGCACGTGCTCAGGCTGACATTGCGGCGATCCGGGCTGCGATCATGCGCGCCCTGGGCCGCGCGCCCGGTGAGCCGTGATCATCAAGGGTGGCACGCGGGCCGGAGGGGCCGATCTAGGCGTTCATCTCAGCCGTACGGACACCAACGAGCGGGTGCTGCTGCTGGAATTGCGGGGCGTGGCAGGGATGAACCTGGACCAAGCCTTGCGCGAAATGGAGGCTTTTGGGGCTGGCACGCGGTGCAAGAGCCCGCTCTACCACGCCAACATCGACCCCCGAGCGGACGAACGGCTGACCCCGGAGCAGTGGGGGCGGGCGGTCGACGCCCTGGAAGCCAAACTAGGCTTCACGGGGCAGCCTCGGGCCTTGGTTCAGCACGTCAAAGAGGGCCGCGAGCATGTGCATGTGGTCTGGTCGCGGATCGATCTTGAGCGAAACCGGGCCATTCCCGACAGTCACAACTACCGGAAACACGAGGAAGTCGCTCGGGCGTTGGAGCGTGAATTCGGCCATGAGCGGGTTCAAGGGGCGCATGTCGAGCGGGACGGGAAGGAGCGCCCAGCCCGGACGCCGAGCCACGCGGAAATGCAGCAGGCCGAGCGATCTGGCCTCGATCCCAAGGCGATCAAGGCCGAGATCACCGCTCTTTGGCGTCAAACAGACAGCGGCAAAGCGTTCGCGGGCGCTCTGGCAGAGGCAGGCTACATCCTCGCACGGGGTGACAGGCGGGACTTCATCGTCATCGACCAGGCTGGGGAGAGCCACAGCCTGGCGCGAAGGATCGATGGGGCTAAGGCCGCGGACATCCGGGCCAGGTTATCCGACATCGACCAGGCGGCGTTG
>NZ_AFPR01000626.1:0-4909 GCF_000219295.1 Acidiphilium sp. PM | reverse complement strand
CCAGACCTACCGGCCCAAGTGAAAGAGCCACATGGGCCACATGATTGAGCCACTTGGGCCATGCTGAGCCAGAGGCGAGCCGCCCAAGCCTGGGGGATATCCAGAGCCACCCTACAGCGGGCCGTATCCAGCGGAAAAATTAGTGTTTTGCCGGATGGAACGATTGATCCGGCAGAGATGCTTCGCGCCTTTGGCGAAGCCAAGGGTGGCCCACCGGGCCACCACAATGAGCCACTTGGGCCACCCCTGGGCCGGGGGGATGAGATGGCTTTTCAGGCCGAAATCCGGGTGCTCAAAGCGCAGATCGAAGCCAAGGAGGCTCTGCTCTCCGCGAAGGATCGGCACATCGAGGATTTGAGCCAGGCGCTCCGGCTGCTCGCTGGCCCGCCAGCGCCGGCACCACAGCCGTCTCTGCTGGCCAGGCTATTTTCCCGCCAGAAGCCGCCCCGTTCGTGATAGAATTAATACCATGAGCACATCGACCCTCTATGACCGCGATTTCTACGCCTGGGCGAATGAACAGGCCGGACTTCTGCGCGCTGGGAAGCTGACGCAGGCCGACATTGAACACATCGCCGAGGAGATCGAGAGCATGGGCAAGACCGAGAAGCGGGAACTGATCAGCCGCCTCGCAGTACTCCTCACGCATCTCTTGAAATGGCAATATCAGCCTGTCCGCCGTGGAGCGTCATGGGAAGTGACTATCCGCATTCAGCGCCGTGATCTTGCCCGTCATCTACGTGACAACCCAAGCCTCCAAGCCAAGCTCGACGAAGCCATCAGCGATGCCTATGGCGATGCAATCCTCGCGGCATACGGTGAAACGGCTATACCTAAGCAAACCTTCCCCACCACCTGCCCCTGGTCCTTCGACCAAATGATGGCCGAAGACTTCTGGCCGGAAGCCTAAAAGGACGCGTAGTGTCCACGTTTTCCATAATTCGAGATTCTGACGCTTTCTTTACACTGCCATGATGGTAAGGTTTAGACTTGTTTTGCCATCCCAATCAATCGAGAGATGTGAAACCTCATGAAGCGTCGTACCCTCTCCGCTATCCTTGGCAGCACATTTTCCGGCTTTCTCGCCCTTCTCGGTCTTGGACCACGATGCGCCGCTGCACAGTCCGCAGATACTACGGGTTCATCTGGCGGAATGATGGGCGGAATGATGGGATCAAATATGTCCCACATGGACATGCAGGGCATGATGTCCCGCAGCAACATGATGGGGCCGATGAAGCTCGGCATGAAACTATTCGAGCGACATACGGAGATCACGCGCGCTACGGACTACATGCCCAACGGCATAATTGACACCACTGTTTCGAGTAATCCAACAACCGCTCACCTCATCCAGGCGCACGTGATCGAAATGTATAATCGCCTCGCTGAGAATCGACCATTTCCCTACCCGATGAGCAACAGTGTACCGGCCATGTTTGCCAACAGCACGAAGTATAAACGATCTTATAAACTCTTACCTACCGGGATTCAGGTCACCGAAACTTCGGACGATCCGGAAATGGTAAAGGTGATCTATGCCCATGCACGGGAGCTCGATCGCTTTGCGAAGGATGGGATGCCGGCAATGATGCGCGGGATGATGGGCAAGGCTGACTGAAACACGGAGCAACCCGATGATGCATGGTATGATGGGCGGCTGGATGATGGGAGGTATGGCGCTGTTCGGTATTGCCATCATGACGTTGATTGTTTTGATAATCGCCGCTCTGATCAAATATCTTTTCGTTTCGTCGTCGAGGCCGTAACTCAGGTTCGGCTCACACCGATGATTGAACCGTCCAGAATCCCGAGATTAAAACCATGTTCAATAGTATTTGATTGTCCATAACTCTAGAAGCCTAATTTATGGGCATGGTAAAATTACCTGTCCGAATACGGTCGATTCCGGACAGCTAATCCGGCAGTACGTCTCCTGCCAGCCAGCGCACCAGACGGCCCTTGATTCCCGGCAAGGTCTTAACCTGCAGGATGACAGTTTCGGCTCGACCTACTCGCTCTTGGGCTTGCAGAGCCTCCATGGCGATCGCCTGTACCTTCTCACGCTCTGCGGCCTCTGCTGCCCTCGCTGCATCCCGCTCGGCCTCCAACATCTGCCTATGCCGTTCGGCAGCCTGCGCCGTGATAGCCCTTCTCGCCTCCGCCTGACGCTCGATCTCAGCAATCCGCTTCCGTGCCTCGTCCAGCTCAGCGATCAATGCTGGTGCACTATCACCCAATTCCGGCTCATTTGCCCCGCCAACCAGACGCATGGCTTGACGTGGCTCCATTGGGTCATTGTCGCGGGTCATCAGTTCCGCTGCTCGCCGAAACAGCCCCTTAGCCGTCTCTGGGGCCACCACCTGAAACGCCTTGATACCGCGCTCCTCAAGCCCCGTACGATACCGCTTGTTCCGCTCCTGGCGTTTTGGATCGATCTCGTTCATCGTCTCACGCGACGCACTGAACCGCCCCGCAACCAGAGTTATGGCACAATCCATAGAGTGCGCACCACACCGTCTCACAAGACGCTAATGGCCGTCTCACGCGCTTTCTGCGGCGAAAGCCGCTTGCCCGGATTAACCGCCCTGCCTTGTCTGTACCTCCAGCACACTGAGTTGCGCAGCAACTCGTAAGTGCGCCCTTTGGTAATTAAGCACTAGTTCTTGCCACGAGGATGCCGGGGAAATTATCCGCCTGCCGGTGCGATGATCCGACCGCCCCAATCGCGAACCAATTCATCGATCCAGAGTTCGACCGGTTCAGCCTCATCAGCGGTCCAGGTGCCGGTGAGTTTGTCGTAGAACCACCCATCCTCCTTCATCGCATTGCGGAGGCGGGCGGGCGGCCTGGTGGGGAAGATCAGCCGACAGGGCAGGGCAATCGCCGGTCTGGGTGCCGATCGCCTTTCTGCGGGCCTCTGGGGAGCCTCTGGCGGCTTCTGCCGTGCCACCGGCCGGGACGACGCTCTGGCGAACTCCTGGCGTTTCCTGCCGGGCCGCTGCGCCGGGTCCAGCTCCCCGGCCCGCTGCTTGAACGGCGCAACCGCCGCGGTGAACGCCGCGCGGTCCTCTTCCCTGATCCAGAGATTCATCTGAACCAGGCCAAGCGCCGCCCGGCGCTCCCGTAACGAGGCCATCGAGTGCTTGCTCATGCTCGCGAGCATACCCCACATTTTCCGACAACGACACTAGTGCCGCGATTGCACCCCAAGGGGTGCAGTTCGGTGCCCCAGCGAAGGTCAGGGCAGAGGGACAGACGCGCTCAGGATTGCTGCCATTCCGGGCCGCGAGGACCGCACCGGGGCGGGTCAATGCGCTTTCATGTCCGGAGGCTCCAAAGGTGCAATGGTCTGTGACTTCTCTCCTGAACTTTCCGCCCGCATAGTGGCGGGGGTTTGGCGGGGTTTCTGGCGCAGATATGCAGCGGACATGTTGTGTTTTTGCATCGTATCTGCCGTGATTATGGCGGACTTTATGGTGTGACTCTGCTGTGGTTGTGCTGTGTTCTATTGACGTGCAGAGGCCCTGCGGGCCGAGATCCAGACCGAACGGGCCAACCTCAAGGCACTCAAGGCCAAGGGTGCGCGGGTGAAGTGGCAGACCTGCGGCGGTCATCTCTGCTTCGAGGCCAGCAGTGACCAGCACGGCGGTTGGGTAACCACCAAGGGGCATATCAGGCTGGTCATCCCACGCGGCTACTAATCCGGAATGCCCATTCCAGCCCCTCAGGAGGCCGTAGAGCGGCCTTGCGGATCGGACGCTGAAAGGGGAGCAGAAAACCCCAAAAACCTGTGTACGCCCGTCTGACGGGATTTTACGGCCATCCTCGCCGCATCGCCCCCAATGCCGCCTTTGCTTCCCGCGTCGCCGTCTCTCACCTCGTGGCGCGGGTCGAGCGCAGCGCGGGAGACCCGGAGGGCGCAGCGCGCCCGCGCCGGTCCCTCGCCCTGGTCCCGCGCGGCCCTTCAGGGCCGCCGTTCATGATTAAGCCGCGTCAGCGGCTTTCCGCTCCTTCAATCATCGGCCCCGAGGGCCGCCTGATCAGCCAGTCCGCACAGGTGGGCCCACCGGAATGGCTGCGCGTCGCCAGCCTCCTATCGGGGCGCTCCGCTACGCATCCCCGTGGACTACCTGCACGGCAGGCAGCCCCCTTCGGGGGTGCTCCTCTAGATCATAGAAGGAGTGAAAAAAATAATGAATTAAATCAATATTTTATAGGGGGGGGTAGTCCCATAGCTGATGGGACGGGGTAGTCCCATAGCTGATGGGACGGGTTTGGACGTTTTTTGTCAGTTCATTGACATTAAATGTCCGCTAAAATAGACATTGATTGTCTACGTACTGACAATCATTGTTCATGAGTGAGACGGGGTAGTCCCATGTCGAAAGTTCCCCCAAAAACCGTCGGTCTCGCTACAGCGCCGAGCGGAACATGGGTGCAAACCGAAAGGGCAGCACATGAGCGATGGGCAAAACTCATCGGCTCCCACCCCAAGGCTGCGGCACTCATGCACGTCATCGTAGGCAACATGGGACGTCACAATGCCTTGGTAGCCAGCGTCCCTAACCTTCAGCGGATGATGGGTTGCTCTCGGAATACCGCTCTCCGTGCGATCAACGTGCTGAAGGAACAAAATTGGATTGAGGTCCGTCAGCTAGGCGGTGTCGGAACAACAAACGCCTACATCGTGAATGATCGCGTGGCATGGACTGGGAGCCGCGATGGCATACGCTACAGCCTGTTCAGTGCGGCGGTACTGGTTTCCGACGACGAACAGCCAGACAAGGCCGAAATTGGTGCACAGCCGCCCCTAGAGCGGGTTCCTGCTTTGTATCCGGGAGACCGCCAATTGCCGACTGGAAACGGCCTCGATCCGCCGACGCAGCCTCCGCTGGTCGGGTTAGAG
>NZ_AFPR01000623.1:0-762 GCF_000219295.1 Acidiphilium sp. PM | reverse complement strand
CCCTGATGCGGTCGGGTTCGGGCTGGGCGGGGTTCTCGGCGGCTGCGAGGGCGGCCTGGCGCTGATCGGCGAGGGAGCGGTGATCGACCCGTTCGGGGCTTCTGACGCGCTCGAGCGCCCGATTGCAGTGGGTGGCCCATTGTTCGCGGATGGCCTCGATGCCGGGTGGCTTGTCGAGGCTGTAGTCCTTGCCCTTGGCGAAGCTGCCGTTCTCGAGGGGGCGGGTGGTGAGCATGATGTGGGCGTGAGGCTGTGTCTCGCCGTCCTGAGCCTTGGGGGCGTGGATGGCGATATCGGCAACCAGCCCCTTGCTGGTGAACTCGGCGCGGGCGAACTCGCGGACCAGGCCGGCCTGTTCGGCGGTGTTCAGTTCGCGCGGGAGGGCGACCAGCACTTCCTTGGCGGTACGGGCGTCCTTGCGCTTCTCGGCGGCATCGGCGGCATTCCACAGGCGTTCGCGGTCATGGACCCATTCGGGTGCGGTCTCTGGTGCGACGATCTCGGAGAGTTCGACGTCGCCCTTGTGGGTGTAGGCATGGTCCAGTTCCTGGCGCTGGTCGTGCAGGCTGGTACGATGCCGATAGGCGGCAGCGGCGACACAGGATCGACCCTGACCCCGGCTGATATTCTTGATCTCGCAACGGTAGATTGCCACAGATCAGCCTCGACGAATGAGGAAATCAGGATAGGCTATTTTGGCGTCCTAAACAACCACGAAAGGATTGAGTGCGCGGTTACGTGTTGCTGCGCAACACACGCGGC
>NZ_AFPR01000624.1:0-4867 GCF_000219295.1 Acidiphilium sp. PM | reverse complement strand
AATCCTGGGGGCGTTGCCCCCGCCCTGCGGGCGCCCCCCACCAATGGGCTTGCGCGCCCCTTGGAACCCCGACTAGTTTTTGTGTCATGGCAAAGCGGACGGACGACGAAATCCTTGCTGATCTCACCGCGAAGCAGCGTGAGATCGAGACGCGGATCAATGCGGTGAAGGCGCGCTCGAAAGAACGCGCCCGCAAGGAGGAGACCCGCCGCAAGGTGCTGGTTGGCGCGGTCATCCTTGCGGAAGCGGAGCGGTCTGAGGCCGCGAAGCAACGGCTCCAAGCCCTGCTCGACAAGCATCTTGTACGCCCTATCGATCGCGAGGTGTTCGGGCTACCGCCCCGGCCAGACCAGTCTGGCCAGGCGGCTACGTCCAGCGACTCAACAGCCCGCCCTGACGATGCCGACTGAGTCTTAATCGGCCCTGAACCATAGCCGGCTCAAACCATGACATGTCATGGTTTGAGCGTGACATGTCATGGTTGCCTTGCCATGATATGTCATGGCTAAGAATAGCAGGGACGGGAATCGAGAGCGCGCCGCCCGGCGCCGGGCGGCTCTCGCCGAGCGTGGTATCAGGCCCATTCAGGTGCTGGCACCGGACGCGGCTCATCCTTTGATCCGTCAGGCTGCGGCCCTCATGACCCGCGACGATGCCCCCCTGGAACCACGGGCGGCGCTGCGTCGGGCTGGCGGGGCGAATGAGCCTGAGCCCGGTGAGGCATCGCCCGGCCTGGCTGCGGAACTGGAAGCTGCCAAAGCCAGGATCACGGAAATCGAGCGTCAGGCAGAGGCGCAGAGGGTCATGGCGGACGACGCCGCAGAGCGTCAGAGGCGGGCGCTAGAGGTTGAGCAGGAGAAGGCGCGCGCGAGCGCAGAGGAGGCCCAGAAGGCCGCCAGATCCGCCCAGGTAGCCGAAGGGCGGGCGGCAGAGGCGCTACGGCGCGCGGAGAAGGCGGAAGCCACCATACGGCAGGCCAAGGCTCTACCGGGCCTCAAAGGCCGGCTTGTGCGCCTTCTGGCCGGCGAGGTGCTGAAGTGGCCTGATTGACGGCCTCCACCATCGATAATAGGGTTCCAATTCTTCAGCTTTTTGCTGATGCTCCAAGTTAAGGCGAAGTGTGATCGACCAAGGTTCGGTCATATGGTCGTAGGCGAGGATTCCTACGGGTTTCGCGGAAAAGCCATCCGCCATCGAAATTTTTTTCTGGAGGTCAACATGCATCAGCATGTTTTAAATCCAGCGATGGTGCGTAGTTTGGCTGAATTGATATACGCAATCGCTGTATTGTTGAAAGCCGTATGGCCAAAAGGGTTTAATTAACAATAACTTCTGGGTCATGAAACAATTTTATCATGGCCCAGTTTTTTTATTGATATTAGATATTTCTATTGGCAATTCGATTTCTAGGTCTGAATTATAATGGAAAGAGGGGAATTTATAATTTTTGCTAAATTTTATTATATCATTGTCAATAATTTTTGATCCGCTACTTTTGTATATTTTTACTTTTTCGGCATGACCGAGATTGTTTATTTCTAATGAAATAATTGGTGATATCTTTTTAATATGATATTTTTCAAAATCATTTATAATATCTGATTTATAAATAGACTTCTTAAATGATGACATCCAAATTTTTTCGTAACTTAAAGCGGAATTTTTATTCCAAACTTTATGCCGACCGATCGACATAATATTATATCCTACAAATATAACAATAATAGAAAACATAATAATAATTGCCGTATACCAAAGCACTGGATAAAGATAATAAAATAAAATAGATAAAGCTAAAGCCGGAATCCATCCTATTATAATTCCTATTAAAAATCCAAATAAATGTATAGATAATACGTATGTTGAAATGAATATTAAAATTGAAATTATAAATAGTAATAAATCTAACATCATATTATTCGAAAAGAGATTTTCTTGAAAAATCTATGATGCCGAATATTTTCATGCCGCATATGGAATTGCCGGTAGTGTTGCCCGTGATCGCACACCCAGCACTTCGATCCCGACTAGGTGTCCGATCTCGTCCATATCCAGCAGGATGCCAGGCTCCAGTTCCCTGGTCTCGGCAATCGTCGCTCCCTTAGGGGCGAACCGGACATAGAGCGCATCCGCCTCGGGATCATAGCTGGTCGTGATCACGGTCTGGCTCCTCGATCAAAACTCTCTACGATCCTGTGCGCCGTGCCAGATGCGAAGGACTTCAGCGTTCTGGCCGACAATTCGATAAACGATAATGTAGGGCCAAATCACGGTCAGTTCCCTCGTCCCTGAAACCAAGCCGGGCCGCCCACGCTCAGGTAGATACTCAAGCCGATCACAGGCCGCTACGAGCTGCACCGCGATGCGAGTGGCTGCGGCAGGGTTTTCCCGGCCGATGTGGTGGCGAATATGGACAAGATCATTGATAGCCTCAGCCGTGAAGATTACCGGCATTTAGGTTCGGACAGCTCGTTTTCAGTTCCCCAGGAAAGCAGCCATTTCCGAGCTTCCTCGTAGGGTACGGTGCGCCCGGAGTCCGCAGCCGCAATCCCTTTTTTGACGGCTTCAACGAAAGCTTCCGTATCAGGATCATCTGGCATGGATACAGGGTTCGGGATCATTCAGCGGACTCCTCTTGGTGGAGGTGAGTACTACGCGCTGGCAAGTCATGTTCTAGTCCATCAAATGGTGGTTGAGATGGCGGAGGCTCGCCATTACCAGACGGGAGTTGGCGTTCACCTGGTAGCAATGTTGGAATTTGCCTTAGAGGATCTTGGCTGATCTCTTCCTGTTCGTCGGAACGAGCCAAAACTTCGGCTGAGAACCTAGCGTAGCGGAGCTTGTCGCGCTCTTGCGTCCAAGCAACTCGGCTATTGATGACTATGGCATTGGCGGCACCTTTGCCGCCTATCTGAATAACCTCAATCCAACGTTCGCTACGGAGATCAGCGATTGCCCGACGAACGGTTGCGACCGACATCCCGCTAATCGAGGCTAGGGTCGCCCACGACGCCACCACAGCATCACTATGACCCATTTGAGCAACGAGATAGTGCATCAATGCGGCTGCTCGAGGTTTGCTGACGGAAAGCCGCCCCCAAGCTTCATGGGAAGCTCGATCGGTCTGAATCCATCTTGGAGGGGAGTTGGCGTTCTGAGTGAGCAACCCCCTGCTCATATGTGCACCATTCGTTTGCACTGGAGTATTCATATGAATCACTCGTGATCGATACGGGTGATTCATATATGATCACATCTGATCCATACAAATCAACCCTGCTCACCTAAGTGAGCAGGGGGCTGCTCACTTAGGTGAGCAGCCCCCCCTTTGTAACATATTGATTTAATTGGAAATTTTTTCGCCCCCTCTCTATGATCTTAGGACTGGGGCTCCCCCTCATTTTTGTCGTCCCGGTAGTCCACAGGGAACGAGGGCCGCGAGCCGCCCGAAGGGAGGCGAAGCGAGCGGCCCGAACTTCCCTGTGGGCCCACCGGGGCGACGGGCACTACGCACGCGCGAGCGCGCGAGGCTGCGAAGTTGGGAAGGGGGTGCGGGGGAAACCAGATGCGGCAAATCGCGATGCGATTTGACCATGAAAGGCGGCCCTGACGGGCCGCGCTAGGGGAAGGTAAGGGCTGGCGCGGGCGCGATGCGCCCTCCGGGTCTCCCGCTCTGCGCTCGACCCGCGCCACGAGGTCAGGGGCAACGGGACGGTAAGCAAAAGCGGCATTGGAGACGAAGCGGCGAGGATGGCCGTGAAACCCCGTCAGACGGGCGTACACGGGTTTTTTGGGTTTGGTGCTGTTTTGGGGTGTCAGGACATAAAACCCGTTCTACGGCCTTCTGCCGGGCCGGAATGCCCATTCCGGATCAATAGCCGCGTGGAATGACCAGCTTGATATTCCCCTTGGTGGTTACCCAACCGCCGTGCTGGTCACTGCTGGCCTCGAAGCAGAGATGACCGCCGCAGGTCTCCCACTTCACCCGCGCGCCCTTGGCCTTGAGTGCCTTGAGGTTGGCCCGTTCGGTCTGGACCTCGGCCCGCAGGGCAATGACCTTGGTATGGAGGCGGTGGAATTCGTGTCGTTCCCACCAGATCGAGGCGAGACTGCCGCTCACCACCAGCACAACGGCCAGCGCCAGGACGGCGACTGAGCGCAGATTGAGCCAGCGTGTCGCGGTGCGGACCTCGGCAACCTGCTCGACGGCGCTGGACGCTGCCTGAGCGGTGTCCGAGGCGGCCTTCTGGATCTCCTTCACGGCCTCGCTGGCGCCGTCCAGAGCGGTCTTGATGCTGCTCACGGCCTTGGTGGCGGCCTGATCGACGGAGCGGGTGAGGGCGTCCGGATTGGCGGCCTTCACGGACTCGGTGCATTTGGCGACCTCGGCGGCGAGGGCATCCAGAGCGTCTACGATGGGGTTGCCGGTTGCCATGCTACATCTCGATCCCCCGGCCGCGTTCCCGGCCCTGGTCCGGTGTGCGTTGCTGCTGGCGTTGCTGGTTCTCGTGCTCGCGGGTTTTGAGGATTTTCTCGGCGGCTCGCATGTCCAGCATCTGGGTGGCGCGTTGCATGTCCGGGCTGGTGGTTGCGGCGATCAGGGCGGAGGGCAGGGGCAGAGCCTGTCTGAGCACGCTGGCGAGGCCGGGGAGGCGTTCGCGCATGGTCTGCATGAGGTTTGAGCCGGCCTGGCGGACCTGTTCCCAGGAGCGGCTCATGGTGCGGAGCATGCCGCGATCCTGCCTGACCTGCATGGCGTCCCGGAGGGCGTAAGCCCGCGTGCCGCGTCCCTGGCGTGCCATCTGCATGGCGACGGGGCCGATCTTGGGTTCCGGGGCGCGGTCCAGTTCCATGGCTCTGGCGGCTG
>NZ_AFPR01000625.1:0-5360 GCF_000219295.1 Acidiphilium sp. PM | reverse complement strand
AGTCCTGGGGGCATTTCCCCCGCCCTGCGGGCGTCCCCCACCAATGGGCTTGCGCGCCCCTTGGAACCCCGTTTAGTTTTTACGCCATGGCAAAGCGGACGGACGACGAAATCCTTGCTGATCTCACCGCGAAGCAGCGTGAGATCGAGACGCGGATCAATGCGGTGAAGGCGCGCTCGAAAGAACGCGCCCGCAAGGAGGAGACCCGGCGCAAGGTGCTGGTTGGCGCGGTCATCCTTGCGGAAGCGGAGCGGTCTGAGGCCGCGAAGCAGCGGCTCCAAGCCCTGCTCGACAAGCATCTTGTCCGCCCTATCGATCGCGAGGTGTTCGGGCTACCGCCCCGGCCAGACCAGCCTGGCCAGGCGGCTGTATCCGGCGACTCAACGACCCGCCTGGAGGGTGGGGACAGGCCGTAATTGGTCGGGGCGCCTTGCTGGCATCAGCCATGACTAATCACGCTCGGCCATGATTAGTCATGGGTTATCAGGGTGATATGTGCCATGACTAGTCATGGCCAAGAATAGCAGGGACGGGAATCGAGAGCGTGCTGCCCGGCGTCGGGCGGCTCTAGCTGAGCGCGGTATCAGGCAAGTCCTGCTTATGGCTCCGGAGCAGGCGCACCCGTTGCTAAAACAGGCTGCGACCCTGATGACCCGCGACGATGACCCCCTAGAACCACGGGCGGCGCTGCGTCGGGCTGGCGGGGCGAATGAGCCTGAGCCCGGTGAGGCATCGCCCGGACTGGCTGCGGAACTGGAAGCTGCCAAAGCCAGGATCGCGGAAATCGAGCGTCAGGCAGAGGCGCGGCTGGCGATTGTGATTGAGGCGGCGGAGCGCCGGAGGCTGGCGCTGGAGCAGGAGAAAGCTCAGGCGAGCGCAGAGGAGGCCCAGAAGGCTGTCAAAGCCGTCCAAGATGCCGAGGGGCGGGCTGAGGCGGCACTACAACGTGCGGAGAAGGCGGAGACCGCTATCCACCAGCAGGCCAAGGCGATGTCGGGCCTCAAAGGCCGTCTGATCCGGCTTCTGGCTGGCGACGTGCTCAAATAGGGGTCGGACGTGCTCAAATAGGGGTCGTTTGCGGGAAGGGGCGGAATCCTACGCTTGGAGGCAAAGCCCTGCGTTTCAATGGCCTGATCGACTATGTGTCCCAAACGAGGGTTTGCGATACAACCTAAAAATAGCCGCTAAAAGCCGATTTCCTTGTTCCATAACCCGTATCACAATCAAGGTGCCGCATAGGCTCGCATTCACTGCTGAAATTCGGGCGTTACCGTAGGATTCCACCCCCTCCCGCAAACGACCCCAAATAGCATGAGGCCGCTGCACCGGAATTCTGCAACGGAAAGCCCCGTTTGCGGCCTATGGGGCGGGCATGGCGCGAAAATCATAAAATACGCACAAAAATCACACAGCTCTTTATGCGTCTTTTTGTGATTGTGAAAGCAAAAATTATTTGCTAAAACACAAATTGAAAACTCAAAATATTGTAGGTTTTTGATGAATGGTGCTGAATTCAGAAGCCGACGCGAGCGCCTCCTTTTGACCCAATCTGCTGTAGCTGAACGGCTGAAAGTCAGCTCGGCAACGGTCAGGAATTGGGAGGCGGAAACAACGGCGATACCAGCGTCCGTCGAGATGTTGTGGGATGTTTGGGAGCACCGCTTTCAACAAGAGACCCCCGATTACGGCCCAGTGACGTTGATTTTCGCTGATGGGCCGATGTTTATAGACCCGCAAGACCCTCGTCGCCGGTTGCCGACCATGCACCAGGAACCATTCCTGACGAACGCCGGCGCCTTGGCGCGGGTCTGTGCGCTCTGGGATCTGCCAGACTTCCACAGCCCTCTGATACTCAAGTCAACAGGGGGCATCCTGTGGAATGCTGTCGAGTTGGCGCGTGTCGCTAATGGATCTGATACAGTCGCGCCGACCGTGCCAGTCATACTTGCCAAGATTGCCGAATATATCAGGAAATATTCAGATCGTTACGCCGTAACCGGAAAAATTATGCACGATCAAAATGAAATAGATGAACGGAAGCGTAATATCGAGATTCAAGTTAAAAAAATAGAATTAATGATATTAAACGACACAAAAACAGAAAAAAAGCCAATAGAATTCGAAAAAATATTGAATGAATTACATAATTTAGGTGTATTCCCGCCAGGAAATTTGATTAGCTGCATATCTCAGGCGTATAAATCAAGAAAAAATATAAAATAATATCAATTATCTTTTATCTACTATTAAAATAAACATTGTGATTAAAGAAATAAAATGCAGCCGAAAGTATTGATTTTTGTGGATTTTTTTCGCAGTAATTATTAATTGAATATTTTAAAATTGTCAATTCATTATCTTTTATATTCATATAAGCTTGCTTTAATGCTTCGCCGCCAACTATAAAACCAGAAACCCATTCAGTATCTATGATTATTTGTTGGGGATTTTTGTCCCAAGAATTATCCCAGCTTGCACAACCTAAAGTACCTGCGCCGAATGTTGTTATTTTTATTCTGGTTTCTTTTGAAAAAGAGCTGGTTGTAGTCAATATATATATAGTTAAAAAGATAAGTATATTTCTGAGTATCTTCGACATATCTATGGTCCGAAAAATCTATTACGGCATCATTATAAATTTGGAGTGTGCCACAGGAGGCCGCGTGATGGCTGGGCCACGATCACCCCTCACCGGGCCAAAAGTCGGCGTCAATAACCTGCTCAAAGGACCAAGGGCAGGCGGAGGGAAATGTGATCAGATCGAGGTTTGTCTCACGAGCCGCCGCTAGAATTGCTCCTCCGTAGGCACTTTCCATGGCCTCCGGCAGTTTTGCCTTGAGGCTAGGGTTGTCCGCCAGGTGATCCACAACCTCCCGGCGCTGTTCAGCAATGGTCAGCCGCCAACTGGTCGAACGACCGCCCGGCTGAAATTGCCATTTCAGCAGATGCATGAGCAAAACTTTCAGGCGGCTGACCAGTTCACGCTTCTCCGTTTTGCCCATGGTTTCGATCTCCTCGGCGACGTGTTGGATATCCGCCTCGGACAGACGGCCAGCCCGCAAAAGTGCCGCCTGTTCATTCGCCCAGGCGTAAAAATCACGGTCGTAAAGGGTCGAATTGCTCATTTGGCATTCTCCACACGGAAGGCGTGAGGCTGCCGGGTGGGTAGATCCGGCTCTAGTCCATCTAAACTAGGCTGGGATGGAGGGGGTTCACCATCCCCTATCGGCATCTGTCTTTCGCCGGGAAATAATGTGGGAATACGGCGTAGATCGGCATGATCAAGCGAGGTCGTATCTTGGTCTTCCAAGTCGGCCACGACTGTTGCCGAGAATGCCGAAAGGCGCAGCTGATCGCGGGGCTGTCCCCAAGCCACTCTGTCGTTGACTACGTAAGCCGCCTCCTTGCCGCTGCCGATCCGAATAATCTGAATCCACCGTTCTTCAACAAGATCGGCAACAGCGCGGCGGACGGTGCGCTCGTGAGTGCCCATGATCTTTGCCAGCGTTTTTTGGCCGATTACTACAGCATTCTGGTGGCCCATCTGGGCCACCAGATGATGCAGTAGCATGGCTGCACGAGGCTTTCTGGCTATCAAATTTGCCCAAGCCTCATGTGCCTTGCGCTCGGTTTGTACCCATTGACCAGGTTTAAGCTTAACGGGGGTTCCGATGATGTCCGGGGGTGCGGTCAAACCAGTCATGTTTATGTACTTTGCTGTCCAAAATCGTGACTCCAAATCTGTCCGATTAAAAGACTGTCTTGTCAAGTCTTTGGACAACCCCCGGACACAGCTTGTGTCCGGGGGTGCGGACACAAGCTGTGTCCGCACCCCCCCAAATAACTAATTGATTTAATTGGGAAAATTTTTCTGCCCTTCTCTATGATCTTAGGGAGGGGGCGCCACCCCATTTTTGTCGTCCCGGTAGTCCACAGGGAACGAGGGCCGCGAGCCGCCCGAAGGGAGGCGAAGCGAGCGGCCCGAACTTCCCTGTGGACCCACCGGGGCGACGGGCACTACGCATGCGCGAGCGCGCGAGGCTGCGAAGTCGGGAAGGGGGTGCGGGGGAAACCAAATGCGGCAAATCGCAATGCGATTTGACCATGAATGGCGGCCCTGACGGGCCGCGCTGAGGGAAGGTGAGGGGCTAGCGCGGGCGCGATGCGCCATATGGGTCTCCCGCTCTGCGCTCGACCCGCGCCACGAGGTGAGCGGCAGCGACGCGGGAAGCAAAAGCGGCATTGGGAACGAAGCGGCGAGGATGGCCGTAAAATCCCGCCAGACGGGCGCACGCAGGTTTTTGGGTTCTCTTGATGCGTCCAAGCCGCAAAGGCCGTTCTATGGCTTCCTGACGGGCCGGAATGGGCATTCCGGATCAATAGCCGCGTGGGATGACCAGCCTGATATTCCCCTTGGTGGTTACCCAACCGCCGTGCTGGTCACTGCTTGCCTCGAAGCAGAGATGACCGCCGCAGGTCTTCCACTCCACCCGCGCGCCCTTGGCCTTGAGTGCCTTGAGGTTGGCCCGTTCGGTCTGGATCTCGGCCCGCAGGGCGATGACCCTGGTATGGAGGCGGTGGAATTCGTGCCGTTCCCACCAGATCGAGGTGATACTGCCGCTCACCACTAGCAGGACGGCTAGCGCCAGGACGGCGACTGAGCGCAGATTGAGCCAGCGTGTCGCGGTGCGGACCTCGGCAACCTGCTCGACGGCGCTGGACGCGGCCTGAGCGGTGTCCGAGGCGGCTTTCTTGATCTCCTTCACGGCCTCGCTGGCGCCGTCCAGAGCGGTCTTGATGCTGCTCACGGCCCTGCTGGCGGCCTGATCGACGGAGCGGGTGAGGGCGTCCGGATTGGCGGCCTTCACGGCCTCGGTGCATTTGGCGACCTCGGCGGCGAGGGCATCCAGAGCGTCTACGATGGGGTTGCCTGTCGCCATGCTACATCTCGATCCCCCGGCCGCGTTCCCGGCCCCGGTCCGGTGTGCGTTGCTGGTTCTCGTGCTCGCGGGTTTTGAGGATTTTCTCGGCGGCTCGCATGTCCAGCATCTGGGTGGCGCGTTGCATGTCCGGGCTGGTGGTTGCGGCGATCAGGGCGGAGGGCAGGGGCAAAGCCTGTCTGAGCACGCTGGCGAGGCCGGGGAGGCGTTCGCGCATGGTCTGCATGAGGTTTGCGCCGGCCTGGCGGACCTGTTCCCAGGAGCGGCTCATGGTGCGGAGCATGCCGCGATCCTGTCGGACCTGCATGGCGTCCCGGAGGGCGTAAGCCCGCGTGCCGCGCCCCTGGCGGGCCATCTGCATGGCGACGGGGCCGATCTTGGGTTCCGGGGCGCGGTCCAGTTCCATGGCCCTGGCGGCGG